>MIAC01000040.1 GCA_001830475.1 Rhodospirillales bacterium RIFCSPLOWO2_12_FULL_67_15 | reverse complement strand
CATACCAAGTTGTCGAACTATCGGCCTCTCTCGAACCAGTCATTCTGGCCGGAGCGAAGCGGAGAGCCGGAATCCAGTTTGTTTCTGGATGCCCGCTTTCGCGGGCATGACGAGTGGAAAACCCGGGCAAATACCCTATGCGCCCGGAGCATAAAACCCCAGGGTGGACCGGGGAATGGCGCGAAACGGCCTTTCCCCCGCCGCCGAAAATGCCTATGTTACCGGCGCTTGCGGTCCATTGCGCCGCCCGAGCAGGCTATTGAAGAACTCCCATGAACCAACCGGCCGCCCGCGCTCTCGACATTTATCTCGCCCGCCCGCGCGGTTTTTGCGCCGGGGTCGAGCGCGCCATCGAGATCGTCGAGCACGCGCTGGAACGTTACGGCCCGCCGGTCTACGTACGCCACGAGATCGTCCACAACAAGCACGTTGTCGAATCCTTGCGCGCCAAGGGCGCGGTCTTCGTCGAGGAGCTGCACCAGGTCCCGGACGGCGGCGTCACCATTTTCAGCGCCCACGGCGTCGCCGAATCGGTCGAGGGCGAGGCCAAGCGCCGCGACCTCCCGGTCATCGACGCCACTTGTCCGCTGGTTTCCAAGGTCCACAAGGAGGGGCAGAACCACGCCGCCAAGGGCCGCCAGGTGATTCTCATCGGTCACGCCGGCCATCCCGAGGTCGAAGGCACCCAGGGCCGAATCCCGGGCGGGGTGCTGTTGGTCACCAACGCCGACGATGTCGCCCGCCTCCAGGTCCGCGACCCCGAGCGCCTCGCCTACGTCACCCAAACGACGCTCAGCGTGGACGAAACCCGCGACGTGATCTCCGCGCTGAATAAGCGCTTTCCCATGATCGTCGGTCCCGACGTGAAGGATATCTGCTACGCCACCCAGAATCGCCAGCAGGCGGCGCGCGATCTGGCCGCCCAGGTCGACGTGCTGCTCGTGGTCGGCGCGAAGAACAGCTCCAACTCCAACCGTCTGCGCGAGATCGGGACCGAGATGGGCGTGGCGAGCTATCTGATCGCGGACGCCGATGCGCTCGATCCCGCTTGGCTCGAGAACGCCCGCAAGGTCGGCATCACCGCCGGGGCGTCGGCACCCGAGGAACTGGTGCAGGCGTTGATCCGCCGCCTCGGCACCTGCGGCCGAACCCACGTGCACGAACTCGACGGCGTCACCGAGAACATCGTCTTCAAGCTACCGCCGGCGTTGTCCGAAGGCGGCGCGCGCGCCGCGCACGGCGGCGCAGGCCGCCCACATGAAAAACCGGGCGCGACGAATGCCGCCGGGGCTATAGTTTTTGGCGCCTCCGCGCCCGGCCGTTAATAATCCGCACTCATGCCCGTCCCGTTGATCCAGCAGATTCGCGTCGGCGCCTACATCCTGGGCCAGAAGCTCAAGGGCCAAGCGCGCTATCCGCTGGTGCTGATGCTGGAGCCGCTGTTCCGCTGCAATCTCGCCTGCCCCGGTTGCGGCAAGATCGACTACGAGGACGATATCCTGAACCGGCGCTTGAGCGTCGCGGAGTGCCTCCAGGCGGTGGACGAATGCGGCGCGCCGGTGGTTTCGATCCCCGGCGGCGAACCGCTGCTCCACAAAGAGATCGACCGGATCGTCGCCGGCATCGTCGCGCGCAAGAAATTCGTCTATCTCTGCACCAACGGCTTGTTGCTCGAAAAGAAGCTCGACCTGTTCACACCGAGCCCCTATCTCACCTTTTCCGTCCACCTCGACGGATTGGAGGCCGAGCACGACCGGGCGGTGGACCAGCCGGGCACGTTCAAGCGCGCGGTGGCCGCCATCCGCGCCGCCAAGGCCAAGGGCTTCCGCGTCAACGTCAACTGCACCCTCTTCAACCACACCACGGCGGAGCAAGCGGCGGATTTTTTCGATTTCGCCATGTCCGATCTGAACGTGGAAGGAATCACCGTTTCCCCCGGCTTCGCCTACGAGCGCGCGCCGGACCAGGAACATTTCCTCGGGCGCACGCGCACCAAGAATCTGTTCCGCGATATCTTCCGCTTAGGCCAGCGGCGCATGAGCCGCTGGCGCTTCAGCCAGTCCACCCTGTTCATGGACTTCCTCGCCGGCAATCAGGCCTACCGCTGCACGCCGTGGGGAAATCCGACCCGCAACGTGTTCGGCTGGCAGAAGCCCTGCTATCTCCTCGGCGAAGGCTACGCCCGGAGCTTCCGCGAGTTGATGGACGAGACCAACTGGGAGTCCTACGGCACCGGCAACTACGAAAAATGCGCCGACTGCATGGTGCATTGCGGCTACGAGCCGACCGCGGTAACCGACACCGTTTCCCGCCCGCTCGCGGCGTTGTCCGTCTTCCTCAAGGGAATCCGGACCGAGGGGCCGATGGCGCCGGAAATCCCGCTCGATCGGCAGCGCCCGGCCGAATACGTGTTCGAAAACCTGGTCGAGCGCTTAAGCCGCGAGGCCAAGGCCGGGGCCGAGGCGCAGAGCGACGCGGCGTAACGATCCGAGCGCGCGGCCCTGGTCGCGGGCGAGCCCGATCAACCCCCACACCATCCACGGCCTCGGCAGGAGCGCCCGGGCGATCTTTTCCGGCGCCAATCCGCCGTCGGGCAGGACCGCGTCCATGACCCAGGGCGGGATCGCGCGCGAAGCCCCGTCCGCGACCGCGCGGATGGCGAGGAAGGGCGCGCCCGCGCGCGCCGCCGCCCGCGCCGCGCCGTGGCTTTCCATGTCCACCGCGACCGCGCCGGTCGAGCCGGCGAAAGCCTTTTTCGCTTCCGCCGTGAGCAGCGGTGCGTCCGCCCCGGCGACAATCCCGGACGCAAGCGGTACGACGCCAGCGAGCGCGCTTTTCACCGCGTCCCGCCAGATCGCATCGGTCGGGAAACTTCGTCCATCGGGCGCGACCACGGCGACCGCGATCACAAGCGTTACCGGAGCAAGCGCGGGATCGAGCCCGCCGGCGACGCCGAAGCTCAAGATTGCCTCGCAGCCCCCTGCGAGCAGCCGGAGGGCGGCGGCTTCCGCGCGCGCGCCGGAGGCGCCCGCAACGGCAACGACGGGACGGCGCTCGGAAGGAAACGCTTCGAGGATGTCGGCCTCGGCGGCGAGGCCGGTTATGACCCCGAGCCGGACCACTCAGATTCCGAACGCCGGGCGCGCGCGACTGGCGGCGGAAAGGTTGCGATAGCGCGCCAGCGCCCAGAGCGGGAAATACGCGCTGTAGCCGTGGTAGCGGAGGAAGAAGACGCGCGGGAATCCGACCGCGTTGTAATGTTCTTCCGTCCACTTGCCGCCGGTGCGCGGGGCGGCGAGCAGATAGCGGACGCCGCGCGCGACGCTCGCGCATCCAGCCTCGCCCGCCGCCATCAGGCCGAGCAACGCCCACGCGGTCTGCGACGGCGTGCTCGCCTTGGCTTCGCCTTTGCGCTCCGGCCAATAGCTGGCGCAGTCCTCGCCCCAGCCGCCGTCGTCGCGCTGGCGCGATTTCAGCCACGCGACCGCCTTATGGATGTGCGGCGCGGTCATGTCCTCGCCCGCGGCGTTGAGAGCCGCGAGCGCCGACCAGGTGCCGTAGATGTAGTTGGTGCCCCAGCGGCCGAACCAGGACCCGTCCGGTTCCTGCTCGCGGCGCAAATAATCGAGCGCGCGGGCCATGACCGGATGGGCGCGCGCCATCCCGATCTGGGCGAGAAAGCCGATGCAGCGGGCGCTCACGTCGGCGGTCGGCGGGTCGAGCAGGGCGCCGTGATCGGCGAAGGGAATGTGATTAAGGAGATAATGGGTGTTGTCGGCGTCGAACGCGCCCCAGCCGCCGTTCGCGCTCTGCATCCCGACGACCCATTCGGCGGCGCGGGCGATGGTGTCGCGGTATTTCTCCGGATCGGCGCGGTGCAGCGCCATCGCCACGACCGCGGTGTCGTCCACGTCGGGGTAGTGGTCGTTGCAGTATTGGACCGCCCAGCCGCCGGGGCGAACGTCGGGCCGGGTCGAGGTCCAGTCGCCCTTCACGTCCAGGATCTGCCGCTCCGCGAGCCAGCGCGCGGCCTTGGCGACCGGCCCGGAATCGCCCCGAATCCCGGCTTCCATCATCGCGTGGAGCGCAAGCCCGGTGTCCCACACCGGCGAGACACACGGCTGGCAGTAGCCGGCGTCCTCGCGTTGCACCAGCAGCTTCGCGATCGCGCCGCGCGCGGTCACGACATCGGGATGGTTGCGGGGAACCCCGAGCGCGTCGAACGCCATGACCGCGTTCGCCATCGCCGGAAAGATGCCGCCGAGCCCGTCCTCGCCGTTGAGCCGCTCGCGGACGAACGCCATAGCCCGCGCGGTCGCTCTCTTTTCGAGCCATTGCGGAAACAGCGGCTCGAGGAACCGCCCTATACGGTCGAGAACCAGCAGCGCGTCGCCGATCCAATGTCCGGTCGGATTGGCGAGGTAGTTTCGCTCCGCCTCGGGCGGGACGACGAACAGCTCGCGGATGTTCACCCGGCGCGGGTTGCGGGCGCGGGTCTTGCGGGTGGCGAGCACGAACAGCGGCACCATCACGGTGCGCGACCAGTAGGACACCTTGTCGATATGGAACGGAAACCACTTGGGCAACAGCATCGCCTCGACCCGGATCAGCGGGGTCGCGCGCCAGGGCACCTGCTCGAACAGGGCGAGCGCGATCCGGGTGAAGACGTTGGCCTTGGCCGCGCCGCCGTGGGCGAGGATCGCCGCGCGCGCGCGGCGCATGTGCGGGGCGTCAATGGCGTCGCCGACCATCTTCAAGGCGTAGTACGCCTTGACCGAGGCCGAGATGTTGAAGTCGCCGCCGTGAAAGAGCGGCCAGCCGCCGTGCGCGCCTTGGATACGGCGTAAATAAACAGCGAGCCTGGATTCCCCCGCGTCGTCGATCTCGCCGAGATAGTGGTCGAGGAGGATGAATTCGGCCGGGATGGTGGCGTCGGCTTCCAGCTCGAACAGCCAATGCCCGTCGGCGGCCTGCCGCCCGGCGAGCCCGGCGCGGGATTCCTCGAGGGCGCGCTCAAGGGCTTCGCGCTCGGGCTCGGGCGTGAGCGCCTGGGTGGCGGATTCGGGCGTGGAAGCGGGCAGCGTCCCGTGCATAACGTCCATGTTTGTCAAAGAGTTAAAGGACCTCAGGGGGGTCTCGATGCGCGCCGCGTTGCCCGCCGGGACCGGCTTTGTGTCAAATGCCGCCCGGTTTTTCAAGGGGCGCCTCGTCTCGAGGCGGCGTTTTCCGCGCTTAAGGATTTTTTAGGCCGGAGCTTGCGGGGCCGCCATCTCCATAATTGCAGCCCGAAAGGCTTGAAAGCTACGTGATTCATTACGATCCGGGGCCATGTGTTTAGCGATAGTTCGCGCAGCCTCGATCTTCCGCAGACCTCCCTTGAAGTAGCCAGCCTGCTGCAGAATGCGCTCGAAGGCTTCCCAGGTTCCTCCGCTAATCGCGTCCGGATCGCGAAATCTTGCATTGGTTGGAATCGTCCTTGGCACCCTCGGAAAGGCGGCTTGTACCGCGTTCCAGTCACCGAAATACCACGCTTCCAGTTCCTCGATCGCGAGTCGGTTTACTACCACATAGGGATTGCCTCTGGCAGCCGACCGAGTTACGAGGCCCTCATTCGCCGCGATTCTTTCCAACCGTGCCTTCAAAGCGGCACAGTCTTCATCGTCCCGGTCAACTACAATCAGGATGCGCCAGGTATCGGGAAGCCAGCTTGCATATCCGCGCAGGCGGCCCGGCAGTTTATTAACGAGATCATCCTTACACTGGTGCGTGTAGCATTCGAAGGACAGATTCTCAATCATTCGAGGAAGCAGCACCCGCAGCGCGGCCTCCATCGACGGCTCCTCGACCAACACCTCGATATGCTCCACGTTCATCGGCCGCGCCCCCTCTTCTGGGGCGCGCCAGCGTTGACCAGCGGATCACCCAGGCCGAGCCTACCTTCAAGCCATAGGTGGCCCATCGAGGCACCGGCTCCGATAAATTCCGGTATTCCCTTGATGTCGGAAGCGCGAACTATTTGCGTATATCCGGTTTCATCACGATAAAGCACTCGCACTTCTTTAGGCCGGGTCGCGTTGAGGAAAAACGGCGAATGTGTGGTGACGAGAAGCTGCGACCGTACGGTGGCGGCTCGACATTCCTCCCCCAATTCCGGCAGTAGCCGGGGATGAAGGAAGTTCTCCGGTTCCTCGATGCCCACGAACTGCGGCGGGTTCGGACCGTGTAGCACCGTCAAATAAGCCAGAAGCTTTAATGTGCCATCTGAGGCAAAACGAGACAAAACCGGCCGATCAAAGGGTGCATCCTTGATTTGCAACAGCAGTCGTCCGTCCGGCATCGCGTCCGCCAACACACTTTCCAAACGGGGTACACG
>MIAC01000039.1:14303-22617 GCA_001830475.1 Rhodospirillales bacterium RIFCSPLOWO2_12_FULL_67_15 | reverse complement strand
GGGGATTCGCCCGCCGCACGCTCCCGGCTCCACAGGTAGTCGTAGCGGACGACCAGACCGGGCTTCGGCTCCGGCAGAGCCACGAGACGCGCTCACTTCATCAATTCGTCGAGACGCGCCAACTCCGGGTCCATCTCGGCCTGCGCCACCGCCTCGACCACGACCGGAACGGCCTCGCCGGTCCGATAGGTTCGCCGCGCCGCCGCCGTGAGCCAGTCGTAATGATCGGCCGACATCAGCACCAGTTCGCGCCGGCCGTGCCGCGTGATCTCCACCGGCTCGCGCCGCGCACGGTGCTGGAATTCGCCGAACTTGCGTTGGAATTCCACCGCCGTCGTGTGCGCCATGATCCCCTCGGTTTCCCGGAGTTACACAGAATATACGTATTATAAGGATAACTTGAATAGGAGAGACAAGTTTTTTAGCTTGATATATTCCTATAAATATGTTTAATATCCTAAATAAGGTCCTATGTCAAACCACAGGTGTTCCCATGTATCCAAACTCCGAAGCCGATCCGATCTCTGATTCCGCCGCGGTTCCGGCGCCGTCCGTCACGCGCTCGCTCAACTACCGCCAGGAAAAGTTCTGCGCCCACTATGCCCTTTCGGGCAACGGCGCCGAGGCCGCGCGCCAGGCCGGTTATTCCGAACGCTCGGCCCACACTCAGGGCTCCCGGCTCGCCCGCGATATGCGCGTGCGCGACCGGGTTTACGAAATCCGCGTCGCCCGCGCGCTCCAGTTCGGTCCGGTCGTCGCCTTCGCCCGGCTCGAACATCTTTTCTTCATGGCATCCGAGGCCAAGGACTATCGCGGCGCCGCCGCCATTCTCACCTTGCAGGCCAAACTCGCCGGGGTCGAATCCTGGACGCCGCCGTCGGCGGTCGTGCGCGAGCGCAAGCCGGGCGGGAGCGAGCGAAGGCGCGGCGCGCTCGGCGCCAAGGACTCGGACCCCTTCGCCAATTTGTCCGAAAGCTGCGGCCTGGTGCAGGGCGCCCCCGGAAACGGCGGCGGCGAAAATGTCGGGCAATGATGGGAAATGACGAGGGAAGACGAGCGATGTTGAGGGATTCGCGCTGCGGGCGAGCGGTTTCGTTACCGCTCAAGGACTTAGGCGTTTTTGCGCGACAAATCCCGGGCAAAAATGCGGAGAATTGCGACGAAATGTTTATTCGGCGGCGAGGGGATAGACAGGCACGAAGGGCGCCGCCGGCTGGACGGGCGGAACCTGCGGCGTCGGCCGGGCCCGCGCGAGCGCGCGCGCTTCCCAGGCCTCGATTCCGGCGATCAGCGTCGCGGCGAGGAAGGGTGCGCTCTGGATCAGAAGGGCGAAGGCGAAAACGTCGATCTCCGTCACCCGGTATTCGTTGGTGAGCACAAGCGCGAGCGCGCCCGCGAGCAGCGCCAGACCGAGCGCGCTTTCCCGGCGCACCGGGTTGTCGCTCGCCTGGCGCTTGGCGTTGCCGCCCTTGTCGGTGCGCTTGAAGGGAAGGTTGTCGCGCACCAGTCCGTTCAGCACCGCGCCGGCGACGGTGAGCTGAAGACTCATGGCGGCGAGCGCCGCGCCCGCGATCTGGCGCATCGGCAGCTTGACCCGGGCGCGATAGAGCAGGACGCAATGGGCGAGGTTGACGACGAAGGCGGTCACGATCGGAAGCGTGAGCGCGACGGTCGGAATCAGGACGCCGATGAACAGGATCGCCGGCACCCAGAGCAGATTGAGGAACGAGGCCGCGGCGCCGAGGGTGTCGGCAAGCCAGAACGCCCAGCCGGCGACGAACTGGCGTTTCTGCTCGGGGCGCAGCGTGCGCGCGCCGGGCAGCATGTGGCGCCAATGCTTGCGGATGATCTGGACCGCGCCGTAGGCCCAGCGCTCGCGCTGGGTCTTGAACGCCTGGAAGGTATCGGGCAACACGCCCCAGCCGTAGCGGCGGTTGGTGTAGAGCGCCTTGAAGCCCGCCTCGTAGAGGCGAAGCCCGAGCTCGGTGTCCTCGACGATGGTGTCCCCCGACCAGCCGCCGACGGCTTCGAGCGCCGAGCGGCGCACCAGGCACATGGTCCCGTGCTGGATGATGGCGTCGTCCTCGTTGCGCTGGATCATGCCGATGTCGAAGAAGCCGGCGTACTCGCTGTTCATGATCGCCTTGAGCCGCGAGCGGTCGCCGTCGCGGTGGTCCTGCGGCGCCTGGACCAGGCCGACGGCGGCATCCGCGAACGCGGGCGCCAGGTCCTTGAGCCAATCGGGGTGGACGACGTAGTCGGCGTCGATGACGGCGACGATCTCCGCATCCCGCGCGGCGTGTTCGAGCGCGAGATTGAGCGCGCCGGCCTTGAAGCCCTTGAGCCCGAGCACGTTGACGAACTTGAAGCGGGGCCCGAGCGCGCGGCAATGGTCCTCGACCGGCTTCCAGTAGGATTCCTCGGGCGTGTTGTTGACGACGACGACCGCCTCGAAGTTCGGGTAATCGAGCGCCGCGACCGCGTCCAAGGTCTGCTTCAGGAGCGCCGGCTGCTCGCGATAGGCCGGGATGTGGATCGAGACCATCGGGAGGGCCGCATGCGCCTTGAGCCCCTGATGCGGGATCAGGCGCCGGGGCGCGCGGCCGAGCGTCACCTCGGCCATCTCGTGAACCTTGGCCAGCGTGATGACGACCAACGGGATCATCAGGCCGAAGCCCATGATCCACATGACCCAGGCGCCGAAGTGGAGATAGTGGGTGAAGGGATAGGCGGCGGCGAGCGCGATGCCGGCGCCCATGGCCTGCGCCGCCAGGGCGTAGGCGAGGGCGTGGCCGAAGGTCGGCCGGCGGCGCCAAAGTCCGAACGCGGTGAAGGCGGCGCCGATGACCAGCGCGCTGGCGCCCAAAATCCGGTGCTCCTTCGAGGCGACGCGGCCGACCATCTTGAACTTGGGCAGCCCCTTGTCGGTGAAGAGGCCCCAGTACGGCCCGACGCTTCCTTCCGCCGTCTTCCACGGCTGATCGAAAGCCTCGATGATGTTGTAGTAAATGCCGCGCTGGCCGGCCTCGGCGATGAAGCTGCGGATGATGTCGGCCTGGCTCTGAAGATGCGGCGCGGCCTCGTTGCGGTTGTAGCCGCGGCTCGGCCAGCCGAACTCGGCGATGACGATGCGCTTGCCGGGATAGGCGCGGCGCAGATCCTCGTAGCGGTCGAAGGCGTAGCGGAACGCGATGGCGGCGGATTTGGCCTCCCAGTAGGGCAGGATGTGAACGGCGAGGAAGTCCACCTCCTTCACCAGCTCGGGATGCTTGAGCCAGATGTCCCAGGTTTCGCCGCTGCTCACCGGCACGTGCACGCGCCGGCGCACCTCGCGCAAGCTGGCGATCAATTCCTCGACGGTGCGTTCCTTGCGCAGCACGGTCTCGTTGCCGACCACGATGGAACGCACGTTGCGGTTCTGGGCCGCGAGCAGGACGACGCCCTCGATCTCGTCGCGGTTGCGGGTTTCGTCCTTGCCGATCCACGCGCCGAGGGTGACGGTGAGGTCGTGACGGGCCGCGATCTCGGGCACGCGGGCAAGCTCGGCCTGGACCGAGTAAGTGCGGAGGCCCTTGGTGACTTCGGCGATGCGCTCGATCCGGTCCTCGATCTCCTCGATCCGGCGCCGCTGTTCCTCGGGCGAGGCCTTCTTGCGGACGTCGATGTTGAAGGAGAGCGATTCGATCACGTGCCCGGCGTCGGGCGGAACGACCGTGCGGTAGGTCAGGACCCAGCCGGCGGCGTGCGCGAAAGCCGCGATCAGCGCGGCGCCGATAATGGTTTTCCAGGCGGAATTCGAGGTTGGCATGGCGATGGCGTCGGGGGTCGTCTTTGGCTGTGTCGGACTCAATTTATAGTCGGCGATTGGGGCGGTTTCGTGGCCGGTTTAAGGTCCAGGCGCCCCAATTCAGCGGCCCAGGAATTTCATGCTCGGCTTGTCCCAGCATTGTTCGACGCGCTCGGCGAGCGCCCGCGCCTGGGTCTGGCTCTGTTGGACCGAACTCTGGGCCGGGGCCGGCGCCGGGGTTTCGGACTGGATCACGCACCGGAGCGCCAGGCCGACGTGCGCCGCAGGGCAGCCGAACTGATCGTAGAAGCGGCGGTGCTTGTCGGCGGTGTCCACGTCGTCGCGGATCAGGAGACTGATGATCCGCCGCCCGCTCCAGGCGCACTCGGGCATCGCCGCGGTGATGCGCGGCGCCGCCGGACGTTTCGGCTGGCTCGCCGGCGGAGCCGGGCGGGGTGCTTCCGGAGCTTCCGCCGCCGGCGCTTGGGCTGCGGCTGGGGCCTTAGCGCCTTCGGGCGGGGCGTCGGCCAAAGCTACGCTTGCGCTGAGCAGCAGGGCGCCGCTTACCGCCAGCCCGCGCGCGAACTTGATCATGGCCTTCGAGAATGTCGGAGGGGAACGTGGTCGGCGCGCAATATAGGCTTAACCGGTCGAAATGCAATAAGGTGCCCCGATGCTCAAGCGGCTTAAGCTAACGCTACTGGCCGGGTCGGATTTCGCCCGCCGCCTGCTCGCGGCGCTCGCCTGGACCGGCGCCGGCCTGGGCGCCGGCTACGCCGTCCGCTTCCTCGCCATCGAGCCCGAAGCCATCGGCCGGGCGTGCCTGGCCGGGGATGCGCCCTGGAGCTGCGGTCTCCGCCAAGGGCTGATCTCCTTGTTTCACTTCGGAATTCTGGGGGGCGGGGCGGCGGCGGCCGGGCTGTTCGCCGTATTCGGGCGAGGATGGCGAACGGTTTCCCGGCGAACGGCCTTGATCATGGGCGGGCTGGCGCTTGCTCTCTATAACCCCGGCCTCGGTTCGGTCGCGGTTGTCTCGGGGCTTTTGGCGGCTAGCGAATCCGGAACCGGAACCAAGGCGAAGCGAGAAGAAGGACAATCAGCGTCCAGGAGAGAGCTTGATGGTTCGCCGGACCCTCGATGACGGCGACGGCGATCCCACCCGCCGCCAGGACAAGGGCGAGCGCCCGGCCCTGGGGGTCGGCCGCGAGCGAATCCTCGCGGCGAATATTTATTGGCGGCGGGGATTCGCCCGCCGCCGGGGCCGACTTCTGGCCGCCGCCGCCGAGCCAGGCCATGGCCGCGAAAATCGCCGCCGGAACGATGAAGCCCGCGACCGGGAAACCCCGGTAGCGCCCGTCGAACAGGAGCCCGAGGGTCTGAACCAGCGCCGCGGACAGGAACGCGAAACGGGCGAGGCCGAAAACAAGCGGCGGATCGAGGGAAATCATCCTCGGCCGGGCGAGCCAGAAGAGCGCCATGGCAACCGGTGCGGGCCGGGCGACATCGCCGAAACCGCGGGCGAGGCCGAACGAAGCCAGCCCGGCGACGGCGATACCGAGCGCGAGTCCGCCCGCGCCGATCGCCCATTCGAGCGCGTTCCGGCTCGAAATAATAACTGCGTCGGCTTGCGCGACGAACACGGCGGCCGAGGCGTGGGCGAAGATTCCAAGCGCGAGCCAGCGTCCGAACGAAAGGCTCCGGCCGATCGCGAGGGCGAAGAGCGCGAGCGCGAGAATCTCCGTGGCGGCGAGATAGGCGCGCCATTCCGGCTGGGCGGCGACCGGGCCGGCCCACGGAAATTTTGCGCGGCGGGATTCGTCGAAGACTCCCCAATGGCCGCCGACGGTTCCTTCCGCCATGCGCTTCCACGGCTGGTCGAACGCCTCGATCAGGTTGTAGTCGAGTCCTGTTTCGCCTGCCGCGAGCGAATCCTCGCGGCGAATATTTATTGGCGGCGGGGATTCGCCCGCCGCGGCGAGACGGGAAAACTCGCGGAAGAAGCGCGCCTGCTCGATCCGCCCGGGCCGCGCGCCTTGGCGCATCGGGCCCGCGCTCGGCCAGCCGGTTTCGCCGAGGAAAACCTCCTTGCCGGAAAAGGCTTCGCGCATCCGCCGCCAGGTCTCGACCGTGTAGCGGGCGGCATCGGCGTTGGCGACCGGTTCGTCTTCCCAATAGGGCAAAATGTGAATCGTGACGAAATCCACGGCGGTGGCGAGCGAGGGGTTACGCAACCAAAATTCCCAGACGTCGGCGTAGGTCAGCGGCACGGACGTGCGCGCGCGCACCCAGGCGAGATCGCGGGCGAGATCGTCCGCGGTGCGCTCGCGGCGCAAGAGGGCCTCGTTGCCGACGATCACCGCGCGCACGGTTTTGGGATGAGCGTTGGCGAGGCGGACGGCGGTTTCCAGTTGCCGGCGGTTCTTGGCGTCCTCGCGCCCGATCCAGGCGCCGAGCAGAACCGTCATCCCGTGCCGCGCCGCGATCTCCGGCACCTGCTCCAAGCCCTGGTCGACCGAATAGGTGCGGACGCAGCGGATCCGGCCCGCCGCGAGTTTTCGCAAGTCGTCCTCGATTTGCGCGGGCGCGACGACCAGCGATTCGTCGAACGGCGTTTGCGCCCCGCGAAACGGGGTGTAGGAGAGGCAAGGGATCGCGTTTCCGGCGCCGTCCGGAATCGCGACCGGGCGGCCGGCGAGACCCCACGTCAGCGCAATGGGGAGCGCCGCGAGCGCGAACGCGGGAAGGCAAGACCAACGGGTCATGCTCTAGGCAATCCGATCCGCCGCGCCTTGTCCAGACGCGGCCCGCGGCCTAATGTCCCCGCCTTGCCGTTGGCGATGGAGAACTGTCATGGCGACCAATGTTCGTAATTTCCGCATCGCCCTCGTTCCCGGCGACGGCATCGGCCCCGAGGTCGTGCCCGCCGCGGTGCAGGTGCTGGAGGCGGCCGGGAAACGGTTCGGCGTTTCCTTCGAATGGAAGGAATTTCCCTGGGGCTGCACCTATTACACCCGGCACGGCCGGATGATGCCCGAGGACGGCATCGCCTCGGTGCGCGGGTTCGATGCCATCCTGCTCGGCGCGGTCGGCTATCCGGGCGTGCCCGACCACGTTTCGCTGTGGGGGCTTCTGATCCCGCTCCGTCGCGAGTTGCACCAGTACGTCAATCTCCGCCCGACCCGGCTTCTGCCGGGAATCCGCACTCCGCTCGCGGGGAGGACAGCCAAGGACATCGACTTCGTCATCGTCCGCGAGAACAACGAGGGCGAGTATTCGTCGATCGGCGGGCGGGCCTATGGCGGAACCGACGACGAATTCGTGGTCCAGGAAAGCATCTTCACCCGCAAAGGGGTGGACCGCATCCAGCGCTACGCCTTCGAACTGGCGCGCAAACGCCGCGGCCACCTCACCTCGGCGACCAAGTCCAACGGCATCGCCGTGACCATGCCCTATTGGGACGAACGCTTCGCCGAAAACGGCAAGCGCTATCCCGACGTCAGGACGGCGCAGTTCCACATCGACATTCTCGCCGCGCACTTCGTCCAGAAACCCGACATCTTCGACGTGGTGGTGGCGAGCAACCTGTTCGGCGACATCCTCTCCGACCTCGGCGCCGCGATCGCCGGCTCGATCGGCCTGGCGCCGGCCGGCAACATCAATCCGGAGGGGCAGTATCCGTCCATGTTCGAACCGGTGCACGGCTCGGCCCCCGACATCGCCGGCCAGGGCCTCGCCAACCCGATCGGCGAGATCGCGTCGGGGGCGATGATGCTCGAGCATCTCGGCTGTCCCGAAGCGGCCGCCGCGATCGACGCCGCGATCGAGCGCGTGCTCGCCGAGGGCAAGTGCCGCACCCGCGATCTCGGCGGCGGCGCGACCACGGCGGAGATGACCCGCGCGATCGAAGCCATTCTCTAGCTTACTCGGTCGGCGATGCAACGGGCCTGTGGTCTTGGTCCCGCGAATATATTAATCTGTTGCGATATATCGGCGTGAGTAAGGAGGATGCGATGGAGGAGCTTCCGGTCAAGTACGTCGTCGCGACGCTCGGGCTTATGCTCGGGGTCGTGTTCGGGGCGACCGCGCAAAAGACCAACTTCTGCACCATGGGGTCGATCTCCGACATCGTGTTCATCGGCAGTTGGAACCGGTTCCGCGCGTGGCTGCTCGCGATCGCCGTCGCCATTTTCGGCAGCCAGGCGCTACACCTCGCCGGCCTGGTCGATCTCAACAAGTCGGTTTACCTCACCCCCAGCTTCGGCTGGTTCGGAGCGATCGTCGGCGGCGCCCTGTTCGGCTTCGGCATGACGCTCGGCGGCGGCTGCGGCAGCAAGACCCTGGTCAGGATCGGCGGCGGCAATCTGAAATCGCTAATCGTGGCGCTGTTCATCGCCATCTTCGGTTACATGACCATGCGCGGGCTGATCGCCATGGGCAGGATTCCCTTGGAGAGCGCGGTCAACATCAACCTCGCCAAGGCCCAGTTGCCGGCGCAAGGTATTCCCGACTTCCTCGCGGCGCTGACGG
>MIAC01000039.1:10127-14240 GCA_001830475.1 Rhodospirillales bacterium RIFCSPLOWO2_12_FULL_67_15 | reverse complement strand
TCTGCTTCAAGAGCGCCGAGTTCCGCGCCTCGATCCCCGACGTCGCCGCCGGGCTGATCCTCGGCGCGACGGTTCCGGCGTCCTTCGTCATCACCGGCATCGTCGGCAACGATCCGTTCGCGCCGACGCCGCTCGCGGGTCTCACCTTCGTCGCGCCGGTGGGCGAGAGCGTGCTCTACCTGATGACCTTCACCGGCTCCGCGATCAACTTCGGCATCAGTACGGTCGGCGGCGTGATCCTCGGCGCCTTCCTGGTCGCGCTGGCGGAGAGGTCTTTCCGGATCGAGGCCTTCACCGACGCGAGCGACATGGGCCGGCACATGAGCGGCGGCGCGCTGATGGGCGTCGGCGGGGTGATGGCGATGGGCTGCACCATCGGCCAGGGCTTGACCGGGGTCTCGACCCTCGCGCTCGCTTCCGTGCTCGCGCTGGTGTCGATCTGGGCGGGCGGCTACTTCGGCATGAAGTACCTCGAGGAAGGCAGCTTCGGCGGCGCGGCGCGGGCGGTGTTCGCGCGCCCGACCTAGCCGGCGGCCGTTCCTTCGGCCCGGGCGCGCGTTTGGGCGTCGACGACCGCGAATGCGGTCATGTTGACTAGCCCGCGCGCGGTCACCGCCGAGGTCAAGATATGCGCCGGCGCTGCCGCGCCGAGCAGGATCGGTCCGACCGACAATCCCTCGCCCAGCGACTTCAGCAGGTTGAAGGCGATGTTGGCGGCATCGAGATTGGGCATGATCAAGAGATTGGCTTGGCCGGTGAGCCGCGAGTTGGGGAAGATGCGCCGGCGCAGATCCTCATCCACCGCCGCGTCGCCGTTCATCTCGCCCTCGACCTCTATCCCGGGCGCGCGCGCGGCGATGAGCCGCACCGCTTCGCGCATCTTGAGCGAGGATTCGGTGTCGCGGCTGCCGAAGCTCGAGTGCGACAAGAGCGCGATCTTCGGCGTCTCGCCGAAACGGCGGACCTCCTCGGCCGCGAGCAGCGCGATCTCCGCGATCTGCTCGGCGCTCGGCTCGGGCGTCACGTGGGTGTCGGCGAGGAAGAACGTCCCGTGCGGCAGGATCAGCGCGACCAGCGCCGCCATGACCCGCGCCCCCGGCGCCTCGCCGACGATGCTGCGGACATGGTGGAGATGGTCGTTGTAGCGCCCGCCCGCGCCGCAGAGCATGGCGTCGGCCTCGCCCCGGCGGAGCATGAGTGCCGCGATCACGGTGGTGTTGGTGCGCACCCGCGTCCGCGCCCGGTCGGGAGAGACACCCTTGCGTTCCATCAGCGAGTGGTAGAGCCGCCAGTAGTCGTTGAAGCGCGGGTCGCTTTCGGGATTGACGAGTTCGCAGTCCCGCCCCGGGCGGAAGCGCAGGCCGAGGCGCTCGATCCGTTTCGCCACCACCTCGGGCCGGCCGATGAGAACGGGCTGGGCGAGCTTTTCGTCGAGGACGACCTGGACCGCGCGCAGCACGCGCTCGTCTTCGCCTTCGGCGTAGGTGACGCGCTTAGGCGTCAGCCGGGCGCGCTCGAACACCGGCTTCATCAGCATCCCGGAGCGGAAGACGAAGCGCCCCAGTTGCTCGCGGTAGGCGTCGAAATCGGCGATCGGGCGGGTCGCCACGCCCGAATCCATCGCCGCCTTGGCGACCGCCGGCGCGATGGCGACGATCAGGCGCTGGTCGAGCGGTTTCGGTATCAGGTAGTCGGGGCCGAAGCGCATTTCCTCGCCGACGTAGGCCGAAGCGACCGCCTCGGTGACTTCGGCGCGGGCCAGCTCCATGAGCGCCCGCACCGCAGCCAGCGACATCTCCTGGTTGATGACGGTGGCGCCGGCGTCGAGCGCGCCGCGGAAGATGAACGGAAAGCAAAGCACGTTGTTCACTTGATTGGGGTAATCCGACCTCCCGGTCGCGATCACCGCGTCGGGTCTCGCCCGCTTGGCGATATCGGGCATGATCTCCGGCACCGGATTGGCGAGCGCGAGGATGAGTGGCTTCGACGCCATCGCCTTCGCCATCTCGGGCGTCAGGATGTTCGGCGCCGAAAGACCCAGGAACACGTCCGCGCCCGGGATCGCCTCGGCCAACGTGCGCGCCTCGACGTCGCGGGCATAGCGGGCCTTTTGTTCGGTCATCTCCTCGGTCCGGCCCTTGAAGACGACGCCCTTGTGGTCCACCAGCACGATGTTCTCAGGGTTAAGGCCCAATCGCACCAACAGATCGAGACAGGCGATGCCGGCCGCTCCGCCGCCGGTCGAGACCAGCTTGATCCGCTCGATCGACTTGCCGACGACGGCGAGACCGTTGAGCAGCGCCGCGCCGGCGACGATGGCGGTGCCGTGCTGGTCGTCGTGGAATACGGGGATCTTCATCCGCGCGCGCAGCTTCTGCTCGATCGCGAAACAGTCGGGCGAGCGGACGTCCTCGAGGTTGATGGCGCCGAAGGTCGGCTCCAGGCTGGCGACGATCTCGACGAACTTGTCGGGGTCGGTCTCGGCGATCTCGAGGTCGAACACGTCGATGCCGGCGAACTTCTTGAACAGCACCGCCTTGCCTTCCATCACCGGCTTGGCGGCGAGCGGGCCGATCGCACCCAACCCGAGCACGGCGGTGCCGTTGGTGACGACGGCGACCAGGTTGGCCCGGGCGGTCAGCGTCGCGACCTCGGCCGGGTCGGCTTGAATCGCGGCGCAAGCCGCGGCGACGCCGGGCGAATAAGCAAGCGCCAAGTCGCGCTGGTTGGCGAGCGGCTTGGTCGGCACCACCGCGATCTTCCCCGGTCGGGGCAGGCGGTGGTACTCGAGGGCCATGCGCTCAAGCGGATCGTCGGACGGCATGAAGGAGATAAGGGCTGTTTGAGCCGGATGCACCGGGGGACAAGGGGGAATTGTCCTCTCCCGGCTTACGGCCCGTCAACCGGCTCGATGGCGTGCAGCCAGCGCTCCAGGCAGGCCGCGCCCCGCGCTTCGAGCGACGCCCCCCAGGCGGCGGTATCGGCGCGCAGCCGGGCGAGCGAAACGCCGGAGGCGGCGATCTCGACCGTGTGGCCGATGAACCACCGCTCCAGTCCCCGCCGGGTCGTTTCGGCGTGGAATTGGAGCGCGAGCCAGGCTGGGCCCCACGCGAACGCCTGATCGGGGCAGATATCGGTCGAAGCCAGGCGGACGGCGCCGTCGGGCAGGTCGAACGTGTCGCCGTGCCAGTGCAACACCGGCTCTCCGCGCGGGATCAGCGCGGCGAGGCACGATGTTCGTCCCTCTTCGGACAAGGCGATCGGGGCCCAGCCGATTTCCTTGCGTCCAGCCGGATAAACCCGCGCGCCGAGCGACCGCGCCATCAGCTGCGCGCCGAGGCAGATGCCGAGCGCCGGCCGACCGGACTTGGCCCGCCGCTCGAGCAGGGCGAGTTCGTCCTTGAGGAACGGATAATCGGCGTCGTCGTTGGCGCCGATCGGTCCGCCGAGGATCGCGAGGATGTCCGGCTCGCGCTTAGAAGCGCGGGCGAGATCGTCCATTCCCGCTTCCGCGTACTCGACCGCGTAACCGCGGCGCTCGAACACGGCGGCGAAGCTGCCGAGGTCTTCGAACGCGACGTGGCGGACGGCGAGGACGGTTTTCATCCGTGGTCGGCTCCCGTTGACCTTCGCTTCGGCAAGGACCATGCTTCCGCGCCGATTTGCCAGGATAGAGAAGGAAATGATGGAAAGCCATCCACCCCGGGTTCCCCGGGTCATCGGCCATCGCGGCGCCGCCGGGCACGCGCCGGAGAACACGATCGCCTCGCTCGGCACGGCCGCCGCCCTGGGCGCGCGCTGGGTCGAGTTCGACGTCAAGCTCGCGGGGACCGGCGAGCCGATCCTGTTCCACGACGACACGCTCGAGCGCACCACCGACGGCAAGGGCAAGGTCGCGGACACGCCGCTCGCCCAGCTCAAGGCGCTGGATGCCGGGAAGTGGTACCAGGCGCGGTTCGCCGGCGAGCGCATCCTGACCCTCGACGAAGCGCTGGTGGTGCTCGCGCGCCTCGGCCTCGGCGCCAACGTCGAGATCAAGCCGTGTCCGGGTCGCGAGCGCGAGACCGGCGAAACCGCGGCCCAGGCGCTCAAGGCGCTTTGGCCCGGCCGGCT
>MIAC01000039.1:9821-10043 GCA_001830475.1 Rhodospirillales bacterium RIFCSPLOWO2_12_FULL_67_15 | reverse complement strand
CTGGATCGCGCCCGCGTCGCCCTTTTACGCGGGGCGGGGTACGCCGTCCGCGCCTACACGGTCAACGACGTACGCACCGCCGCGCAACTGTTCGCGTGGGGCGTCGAATCGGTCTTCACCGATTACCCCGACCGGATTCTCGGGGTTTAGCGGCGCGCGAATTCGCCGGCGAACGCCTGGCGCTCGCTTGCGGTCATGGCAAGCCCGCACTTGGTTCGCCGC
>MIAC01000039.1:8333-9778 GCA_001830475.1 Rhodospirillales bacterium RIFCSPLOWO2_12_FULL_67_15 | reverse complement strand
GGTAGGCGACTTCGCGGGCGAACAGCCCGCCGCCGAAATCGGGCTTGAGATCGGCCAAGGTTTTCGCGCCTCCGAGAACAACCCAAGCGAGGAGCCCGTGCCGGCGGAAGATATTGCGCAACGCTTCCTCGCCGATGCCGGGATAGTCGCGCGCGAGATCGGCGAAAATCTCGTCCGGAGTCCGGCCTTGGAAGTCCCCGCCGGGAAGGGGAGCGGTCGCAGTCCAAGGCCGCCCGAGGCCGGGAAAGAACGGCGCGAGTCGGGCCAGGACCTTTTCGGCGAGGCGGCGGTAAGTGGTGAGCTTGCCGCCGAAGACGGTGAGAACCGGGGCCTGCCCGTTCCCGTCCTCCAGCTCGAGCGCGTAATCGCGAGTGATCTTGGAGGGATCGGCTTCTTCGTCGTCGAGCAGGGGCCGGACGCCGGCGAACGACCAGACCGCGTCTTCAGGCCTCGGCGGGGTGCGGAAGTAACGCGCCACCGCCGCGCAAAGATATTCCGCCTCTTCCGCGCTGCAGGTCGCGTTCGCCGGATCGCCCTCGAAAGGAACATCGGTCGTGCCGATCAGATTGAACCGGCCCTCGAACGGGATCACGAATACGACGCGCCGGTCCGTGTGTTGCAGGATGTACGCGGCCGGCAAAGGCTCGCCCGCCGGGACGACGATGTGGCTGCCCTTGACCAGGCGGAGCCGTCTTCCGGCGCGCCCCGATAGGGGCGCATCGTTTAATGCGCGCGGGGATTCGCCCGCGCGCGCCGAAACCGCGTCCTTGAGCACCTCCGCCGCCCACGGGCCCGCGGCGTTGACCAGGGCGCGCGCGGCGACGACGCGCTCGCGGCCGTCCGCGTCCCGCAAGGTCGCCCGCCAGAGGATTCCCTCCCGCGCCGCCCGCAGGAAGCGCGTGCGGGTGAGAACGGTCGCGCCGCGCTTTGCCGCGTCCATCGCGTTGCCGACCACGAGCCGGGCGTCGTCGACCCAGCAGTCGGAATACGAGAAACCTTTGACGAGATGTTCCTTCAGCGGCCGACCGCACGCGTGGCGGCGGAGATCGAGTTTCTGCGAGCGGGGCAAACGGCTGCCGAGCGCGAAGACGTCGTAGAGGGAAAGACCGAGCCGGACCATCCAGGCGGGGCGCGGCGCGTCGGGCGGGTGGGGCAGGACGAAGGGAAGCGCGCGCACGATATGCGGGGCGATGGCGAGCATCGTAGCGCGCTCGCTGAGCGATTCGCGCACCAGCCGGAACTGGTAATGCTCGAGATAACGCAACCCGCCGTGGATCAGCTTGGAGCTCGCCGAGGACGTGGCCTCGGCGAGGTCGCCCTTCTCGACGAGAAGGACTTTGAGGTCGCGCCCGGCCCCGTCGCGGGCGATGCCGGCGCCGTTGATCCCCCCGCCGACGACGAGCAGATCGAAGGGGATCGAATCGGGCATCCTGGGCGAATCCGAA
>MIAC01000039.1:6104-8271 GCA_001830475.1 Rhodospirillales bacterium RIFCSPLOWO2_12_FULL_67_15 | reverse complement strand
GCTTGACGAAAACGGCGTTGTTGGCGCGCGCGGCCCGATCGTGCGATTCCGGTCCTTGGGGAAGGACTCCGTGAACGGCATTTTTCTCGGCATCGTCCTGGTCGCGTTCGCCGCCGCCGCCGTCCGCCAGGCGGGCTGGTCCGGCGTCGCCGGCGCCTCGCCCATGGAGACGCTCGGCAAGGCGATGGTCGAGGCGGCAAGCGGCTCGGTCACCCTTGCGCTCGGCATGGTCGGGGTGATCGCGCTCTTTCTCGGCGTGATGAAGGTCGCGGAGAAGGGCGGGCTTCTGGTCGTCATCGCCCGCACGGTGCGGCCGCTCATGGTCAAGCTCTTTCCCGGCGTGCCGGGCGGACACCCGGCGATGGGGGCGATGGTCCTCAACATCTCCGCCAACGTGCTCGGGCTCGGTAACGCGGCGACGCCGTTCGGCATCCGCGCCATGCTCGAACTCGACAAGCTCAATCCCCACAAGGGCACCGCGAGCGACGCGATGGCCATGTTCCTGGTCATCAACACCGCGAGCGTGACGTTGCTGCCGACCGGCGTGATCGCGTTGCGCGCCGCGGCCGGGTCGCAGGATCCGGCCGGGATCGTTTCGACCACGCTCTTCGCCACCATCGTCTCGACCGCGGTCGCGATCGTCGCCGCGACGGGGCTCCGCCGCTTCTGGCCCCTGCCATCGGCCGCGCCGATCTCCGGCGGCTCCGCGCCCGCCACAGCCGAGGAGCCGGGCGAGGAACTCGTCGACTCCGTCCGCGGCTATCCCGCCTGGGTGGGGTGGATGGCGCTCGGCCTCGTCGCCGCGATCGTCCCGCTCACCATTTTTTACGGCCAGGCGATCGGGCCCTGGATCATGCCGACGATCATGGCCGGGATGCTGCTGTTCGGGTGGCTGCGCGGGGTGCCGGTCTACGAGGCGTTCATCGAGGGCGCCAAGGAAGGGTTCGAGATCGCGGTCCGCATCATCCCCTATCTGGTCGCGATCCTGGTCGCGATCGCGATGCTGCGCGAAAGCGGGGTGATGGGGGCGGTCATCGGCCCGCTCGGGCAATTGACCGCGCCGTTCGGAGTTCCGGGCGAGGCGTTGACGATGGGAATCCTGCGCTCGCTTTCCGGCTCCGGCGCGTTCGCCTACCTCGCCTCCGCCCTTCAAGACCCGGCCATCGGCCCGGACAGCTACACCGGCTATCTTCTCAGCACCATCCAGGGCTCGACCGAGACGACGTTCTACGTGCTCGCCGTTTATTTCGGCGCGGTGCAGGTGAAGAAGGTCCGCCACGCGCTCGCCGCCGGCCTGATCGCGGACGTCGCGAGCATTGCCAGCGCGGTCGTGATATGCTGGATTCTTTTCGGCGGCCGCTGACCGAAAGGGAAACGAATGACCGACCGAATACGGGCGTCCCACATCCTGATCGTGCACGCGGACGCCGAAGGCGGTTCCTCGACGCGCACCCGCCCGGACGCGCTCCGGGAAATCAACGAAATCAAGCGCCGGCTCGCGGCGGGCGAGGACTTCGCCGATCTCGCGGCGGAGAATTCCGATTGTCCGTCCGGGCAGGACGGCGGCGATCTCGGCGCGTTCCGGCGCGGCGCGATGGTGCCGGCGTTCGAGCAAGCGGCCTTCGCGCTGCAAGTGAACGAGGTCAGCGACGTGGTCGAAACCGAGTTCGGCTACCACCTGATCGCGCGCACGGAATGAGGGTTGCCAAATTTCTAGACGATCGGATCGGCGGGGACGAAGCGGGCGCGCAAGTCCTCGATTTCGACCACCCACAGGTCAGGATCGCGCTTGATTTGGCGGGCGATGTAGGCCTCGGCCTCGGCTTCGCCGACCGGCGCGGGGCCGGTGCCGCGCATCCAGGCGAGGGCGCCTTGGGCGGTCCGCACCTGCGCCAGCACCTCGCAGCCCTTGTCGAGGCGGTTGATCTTGAGCAGCACGGCGCCGGCTTCCGCGTCGCCCCGGCGCGCGATGGCGACTGGAATCGCCTCGATCCCCAGTCGGCGCACTTCGGCCTGCACCCAGATCGCCGTTTTGAGCCGCGGAGCCGAATCCATCGCGGAGAGAGTCCTTAATAATGTTCCGAATCCACGAACGCCTCGCCGCCGAAACCCTGGAAGTGGGGCGCTGGCCGCTCTGCCGGGTCCTGTTGATGAACGACCGGACCTA
>MIAC01000039.1:0-6067 GCA_001830475.1 Rhodospirillales bacterium RIFCSPLOWO2_12_FULL_67_15 | reverse complement strand
AAGGATTTGCACGACCTCGATCCCGCCGATCACGGCGCGGCCATGGCCGAGATCGCCAAGGCCGCGCGGGCGCTGCAGCGCCTGTTCAAACCCGACAAGATCAACGTCGCCGCGCTCGGCAACGTCGTGCCGCAGCTCCACATCCACATCGTCGCCCGATTCACGACCGACGCCGCCTGGCCGCGCCCGGTCTGGGGGGTGCGTGCGCCGGAACCTTATGACGATCCCGGCGCGCGGGAAACCATCGCCCGGCTTGGCCGGACCTTCGCCGCGGACGGCTGACGAATCAATTGTCGGTAATACGGGCGACGATGCGGTCGAGGACCTGGTCGGCCTCGGCCTCGGGCACCAGACAGCCGGCCGCGGCCTTGTGGCCGCCGCCGCCGAACTCCAGCAGCACCGCGCCGGCGTCCACCTTCGAGGTGCGGTTCAGGATCGAATGCCCCAAGGCGAAGCGGACGCGGCCGGGTGATTCGGCCTTGAGGACATGGAGCGAAAGGGTGCAGTGGGGATAAAGCCCATAGACCGCGAATCGATTGGTGGCGTAGATCGTGGATTCGCGGCGCAGATCGAGGACGACCAAGCCGCCGTGCAGGGTCGCGCAGCGGACGATCTGGTGCTCGGACCGTTCCTCGTGCTCCAGATAGCGGTGCACCCGTTCCTCGACCTCGGGCAGGCGCATGATCTCGTCGATCGGGATATGCCGGCAATAGGTCATCAGGGCGAGCATGAACTGCTCGTTGGTGGTGCTGAAATCCTTGAACCGGCCGATCCCGGTGCGCGGATCGATGATGAAGTTGAGCAGCGCCCACTTGTCGGGGGCGAGGATGTCCTCCTCGGAGTAGTCGGCCGAGTCGGCCTGGTCCACCGCCTTGATCAGATCGTCGGAAATGGCGGGAAACCCCTTCTTGCCGCCGAAGTGGTTGTAAACGACGCGCGCGGCCGACGGTGCGGCCGGGTCGATGATCCGGTTGGGACGATCCGCGACGCGCTGGGTTTCGCTGGCGTGATGGTCGAAACAGAGATGCACGCCTTCGACAAAGGGCAAGTTGGCGGTGATGTCGCGGTCGGTGACGGCGACCCGGCCGGCCTGCATGTCGCCCGGCTCGGCGAACACCACGTCGTCGATCATGTCCAGTTCCTGGAAGAGCGCGCCGCACACGACGCCGTCGAAATCGGCGCGGGTGATCAGGCGGTACTTGTTGTCGGGCATGAGGGGAAAACCTGGACCGGAAGAGCGCGTCAAACCGCGATAAACATAGCGATCCCCCATGGGCTGGACAATAGGCCGCGGGAACAGCTAAGACTCGGTTCCGCAAGGATTTTTCCGATTATGTCGTCTTGTTTTCGCCCCTCGTTGGAAGGGTAGGATCGCCGCCATGAGCGCGCGCCGCGACCGCGCCCCGAATATTTCGCCGAAAACGCCGCCCGCACCGAGAACGGCCGCGGCGCCCGCGCCTTCGTTCGTGCCGGTCGTGGCGGAATCCGACGACACGGGGCCAGAGAGGCCCGTGGTGGCCCCCTCGACCAGCCGTATTTCGGGAAAAGTGCGCGATTTGGTCAAGCGCCACCCCGAGGAAACCCTCAGCGTGCTGCGCCGCTGGATGGTGGAAACATCCCGCGGCGGCTGAAACCGAAACCGGCTCAGCCGAGCTTGGCGCCCTTGACGAATCCGGCCTCGGCGGCGAACTGGCCGGCGGAGATTTTCTGTCCGCCCTCGGGGCGCACGCGCAGCACCTTGATCTGCCCGCCCGAGGCTGCGACCGTGAAGCTGTCCTTGGCGACGGCGACGATCTGGCCGGGCTTGCCTCCGCGTTTCGCCACCTTGACGCAGTCGTAGACGTCGAGCGTTTTTCCCTTGAACGTCGTCCACGCGCCCGGCTGCGGGTTGGTGCCGCGGATCAGGTTGTAGACGTCGGCCGCGGGCTTTTTCCAATTGATCTTGGCGTTTTCCTTGCGGCACCAGCCTTCGTAGGAGCCGGCCTTGGGGTCTTGCGGGATGCGCGGGGCCTTCTTGGCCTTGACCAGGTCGACCGCCTCGAGCATCGCCTGGACGCCCATCGGGAAAAGCCGGTCGAAGTAGATGCTGCCGAGCGTGTCCTTGTCGGAAATCTTGGTCTTCTTCTGCAGCAGGACCGGGCCGGTATCGAGGCCCTGGTCGGGCCAGAAGATGGATAGCCCGGTCTCCTTTTTCCCCATGATGATCGGCCAGTTGATCGAGCTCGGCCCCTTGTGCCAGGGCAGCAGCGACGGATGGTACTGGATGGTGCCGTGGGTGGGAATGGCGAGCGCCTCCTCCGGCACGAACATCAGCACATAGGCCATGACGCCCAATTCGGCATTCAGACTCTTCATCTGCTCCCACACCGCCGGGTCCTTGAAAGACGCGGGCTGGAACACGGGCAGGTTCTTGGCCAGCGCGAACTCCTTCAGCACATCCATCTTCTTGCCCGGCTTGTCGGGAGCGCAGTAGACGCCGACGATCTCCTCGCCGCGATTGACCAGCGCCTCGAGAGCCGCCTTGCCGAAGGCCTGTTGGCCGTTGAACAGAATGCGCATGATCGATTCCTTCCTAGTGCGCGTCAGAAGACGCCGGACTTGCGTCCTTCCTCGATTTCCTTCTTCGACAGCCCGACGATCTTGCGGAGAATCTCGTCGGTGTGCTCGCCGAGCAGCGGCGAGCGCGTCACGGTCGTTGGCGAACCGGAAAGCTTGATCGGATTGCCGACGGTCAGATACTTGCCGCGGGTCGGGTGGTCCACCTCGACGACGGTGCCGGTCTTGCGCAAGGAGGGCTCCTCGGCCAGTTCCTTCATGGAGAGAATCGGCCCGCACGGCACGTCGAGGGGATTGAGGATGTCCATGGCTTCGAACTTGGTCTTGGTCATGGTCCACTTCTCGATTTCCTCGAACATCTGGTCGAGCTTGGGCAGCCTGGCCTCGGGCGTGTTCCACTCCGGGTCTTCGAGCCAGTCGGCGCGGCCGATCGCCTTGGCGATCGCGGGGAAGACGGCGGCCTGGGTGACGATATAGATGTAGGAATCGGGGTCGTTCTCCCAGTTCTTGCACTTGACGATCCAGCCCGGCTGGCCGCCACCCGAGGCGTTGCCGGCGCGCGGCACCGCATGGCCGAAGGGGATGTTCGGATACTGGGGATATTCCTTGAGCGGGCCGTGGGCGAGCCGTTGCTGGTCGCGCAACTTGACCCGGCAGAGGTTCAAGATACCGTCCTGCATGGCGCAGGTGACGCGCTGGCCGCGCCCGGTGCGCTCGCGCTGGAACAGCGCGGCGATAATGCCGACCGCGAGGTGGATCCCGGTGCCCGTATCCCCGATTTGCGCGCCGGTGACCAGCGGCACGCTGCCGATCTCGCCGGTGGTCGAGGCCGAGCCGCCGGTGCACTGGGCGACGTTCTCGTAGACCTTGCAGTCTTCGTAGGGCCCGGGGCCGAATCCCTTGACCGAGGCGTAGATCATGCGCGGATTGATCTTCTGGATCGTCTCCCAGGGAAAGCCCATGCGGTCGATCGCGCCCGGGGCATAGTTCTCGACCATCACGTCGCATTCCTCGATCAGCCGGGTGAAGATCTTCTGGCCGGTCTCGGTCTTCGGGTTGAGGGTGATGCTGCGCTTGTTGTGGTTCAGCATCGTGAAGTAGAGGCTGTCCACGTTGGGAATGTCGCGCAACTGGCCGCGCGTGATGTCGCCGCCGCCGGGACGCTCGACCTTGATGACGTCGGCTCCGAACCAAGCGAGCAACTGCGTGCACGTCGGCCCCGACTGGACGTGGGTCATGTCGAGGATGCGGACTCCGGAAAGTGCCAAACCGCCCTTGCCTTTGAATGCGTGGCTCTTGATCGTGCGGGCGGCTTTTTTCTTCGCCGCCTTGACGATCTTTCGCGCCGGCTTCCTCGCCGCCGCTTTCACCGTGGCGCGCCGCGCACTCTTTTGTTTCTTCTTGGCCATTTCTAGGTCCTCCAAACTTGATCGATCCGGATTACGGACGCGGCGCCGCACGGCGCCATGTCCGGCAAGGGTTATTTCTTCTTCAGCACGCTTTGCGGGTTGAGGTTGCCGATACGGCCGCTCTCGCTGCCGGCCGCCGGGTCGATCACCGCGTTGATGAGCGTCGGCTTGCCGGAGTCCATGGCCGCGTTGACGGCGCGCTTCAGTTCGTCGGGCGTCGTCGCATGGACGCCGACGCCGCCGAAGGCCTCCATCATTTTGTCATAGCGCGCGCCTTTGACAAATACGGTCGTCGCCGGATCGGACCCGGCCGTGTTGACATCGGTGCCGCGATAGATGCCGTCGTTGTTGAAGACGACGACGCAGACCGGCAGCTTGTAGCGGCAGATCGTCTCCACCTCCATGCCCGAGAAGCCGAAGGCGCTGTCGCCTGCGACCGCCAGCACGGGCTTGCCGGTCTCGACGGCGGCGGCGATGGCGTAGCCCATGCCGATGCCCATGACGCCCCAGGTGCCGACATCGAGGCGCTTGCGCGGCTTGTACATGTCGATGACGCCGCGAGCGAGATCGAGCGTGTTGGCGCCTTCGTTGACGAGGATGGCGTCCGGCCGCTCCTTGATGATGGTCCGCAACGCGCCGAGCGCGCCGTGGTAGTCCATCGGCGTATTGTTGTTCATGAGGCGAGGCGCCATCTTGGCGACGTTCTCGTCCCGCTTCGCCTTGACGGCGTTCGTCCAGTCGGCCGGCGGGGCGTCCCACTTGCTGCCCATGGCGTCGAGCAAAGCCGACACGCAGGAACCGATATCGCCGACCACGGGTGCCGCGATCTCGACGTTGCTGTCCATCTCCCGAGGCTCGATGTCGATCTGGACGAATTTCTTCGGCGCCTCGCCCCAGGCCTTGCCCTTGCCGTGCGAGAGCAGCCAGTTGAGGCGGGCGCCGATCAGCATGACGACGTCCGAGTCCTTCAGCACCAATGAGCGGGCCGCGCCCGCGCACTGCGGATGCGTGTCCGGCAGCAGGCCCTTGGCCATGCTCATCGGCAGGAAGGGAATGCCGCTCTTCTCGACGAAGTTGCGGATCGCGTCGTCGGCCTGCGCGTAGGCCGCGCCCTTGCCGAGAATGATCAGCGGGCGCTTGGCCCCCTTCAGCACGTCCAGCGCGCGTTCGACCGCGGCCGGGGCGGGGATCTGGGCGGGAACGGCGTCGATAACCTTGACGAGCGACTTCCGGCCGGCCTCCGCATTCATGACCTGCCCGAACAGCTTGGCCGGCAGATCGAGATAGACGCCGCCCGGACGGCCCGAGACGGCGGCGCGGATGGCACGCGCGAGGCCGATGCCAATGTCCGCGGCGTGCAGCACGCGGAACGCCGCCTTGCACAGCGGCTTGGCGATGGCGAGCTGATCCATTTCCTCATAGTCGCCCTGCTGCAGGTCGACGATCTCGCGCTCCGACGAGCCGGAGATCAGGATCGTCGGGAAACAGTTTGTCGTGGCGTGGGCGAGCGCCGTGAGCCCGTTCAGGAAGCCCGGGGCCGACACGGTGAGGCAGATGCCGGGCTTCTTGGTCAGGAAGCCGGCGATGGCGGCCGCGTAGCCGGCGTTCTGTTCGTGGCGGAACGAGAGCACGCGGATGCCCGCGGCCTGCGCCATGCGGCCCAGGTCCGTGATCGGGATGCCGGGCACGCCGTAGATCGTGTTGATACCGTTGAGCTTGAGCGCGTCGATGACGAGGTGGAAGCCGTCCGTCAGGTCCCGCGTCTCTGCCGCCGTCGTCGTCTCTTGTTTCTTCGCCGTTACTCCGGCCATGGTCTCCTCCTCGAAACTCAGGTTCAGGCGGCGGGTTGTGCCCGCCGCCGGCGTTTACCGTCAGTCGAGATAGTGAACGTTGTCGCGGACGTGGTCGGCGAGGTTGAGCGTGTGTTCGCGCACCAGCCGTTCGGCGAGATCGGCGTCGCGCGCCTCGATCACCTCGATGATGTGCAGATGGTCGATGATCGAGCGGTTGGCACGGTTGCTCTCGCCGATGGTGCGCATGCGGATCGAGCGCATATGGACAAACAGATGATCGGCCATCTCGCGCAGCAGGCCGCATTTGCC
>MIAC01000038.1:17822-18650 GCA_001830475.1 Rhodospirillales bacterium RIFCSPLOWO2_12_FULL_67_15 | reverse complement strand
TTCGGCTACAACACGCTCGGCATCCCGGTGGCGATGGGACTTCTGTACCCGTTCTTCGGATTGCTCCTCTCGCCGCTGATCGCCGCCGCGGCCATGGCCTTCAGCTCGGTGACCGTGGTCAGCAACGCCAACCGTCTCCGCTTCTTCGAACCGAAAAGGATCGCGCCATGACCCCGGACCGCTGGATCGTCACGCTCGTCGCTTTGGCGCTCGTCGCCTTCGTCGTCTGGTTCTTCTGGCTCAAGCGTTCCAAGGGCGTGCGCGCCGCCGAAACCGGCGGCGGCTACCAGGAGGCGATGATCCTGGTCAAGGGCGGCTACACGCCGGATACCATCGTCGTCCGCGCCGGCAAACCGGTGCGGCTCAACTTCCGGCGCGAGGAAACGGCCGCGTGCTCGGAGAAGGTCATCTTCGCCGATTTCGGCAAGTCGGCCGACCTGCCGACCGGCGAGACCGTGCCCGTGGAGTTTCTGCCGAAGGAACCCGGCGAATACGTTTTCGCCTGCGCGATGGGCATGTTCCGGGGCCGGCTGATCGTCGAATGACCAGTCGCGAACCAGGGGAGTTTTTCCGATGAACGACCAACCGCTGCCTCAGCCATTCGACCCTACACCAAAGACGCGCGGGGTGACGCTGAACTGGATGGCACCTTTCTACGACCGCGTCTGCCGTGCGATGGGTTTGGGCCCTGCCTTCCGCGAGCGCACGGTCGGGATCGCGGCGCTGCGCCCGGGCGAGAGCGTGCTCGATGTCGGCTGCGGCACCGGCGTGCTGACCCAGCGGGCGGCGCGGGCCGTCGGCCCGGCGGGGACGGTCTGGGGCATCGAT
>MIAC01000038.1:10119-17672 GCA_001830475.1 Rhodospirillales bacterium RIFCSPLOWO2_12_FULL_67_15 | reverse complement strand
CCGGACGTGAAACGCGCGGGCCTGCGGGAGGTCCGGCGGGTCCTGAAGCCGGGCGGCCGGCTGGTCGCGGTCGATCTCGACCGACCCCGCCACCCGCTCTGGTGGCTGCTCCTATGGCCGCTTCGCTTTCACGAAGGACCTTCGGATAACCTCGACGGGCGAATTCCCGGGCTCTTGACCGAATCCGGGTTCGATCCGGTTTCCGTCGCGGATCGCTGGGCCGGGTTCGTGACGTTTTGGCTCGCCCGCAAACCGGCGGGGACGGCGAGCGCCACTGCCAACTCGCGCAAGTAATCGAGGCCTGGGATCGCCCGGCTCCCGTACCAGGAAAGCATGTCGCCGCGGACGAGATGCGCCTTGCCGGCCGCAGCCGGAAAGCGCCGGACGAAATCCGCGACGTGGCGCTCCTGGAACGGGAACGGCTCGGTCGCGAACAGGATGAGGTCGGCTTCGGCTACCCCTCGCTCGTCGATCTCGAGGCTCGGGTAACGTTGGCTTGGGTCGTGGCCGAGCGTGGTCCAGTTGGCGGCGGCGAGCAGACGCGAGATGTAGGTGCCGGCGGAAACGGTCATCCAGGGATTCATCCAGATCAGATAGAGGACGCGGCGGGGCGGCAAGGTCTTCGCCGCTTCGGCGAGCCGGGCGCGAGCGTCGGCGAAGCGGCCGGCCAGCGCCTCGGCTTCGCGCTCGCGTCCAAACAGGCCGCCGAACAGGCGATAGAGCGCGAGATTATCCTCCGGCGCGATCGGATGGGTGACGACGGGGCGGACGCCGAGACGGGCGATCTCTTCGGACATTTCCTTGGGGTTCTCGTCGATGTTGAGAACGGCGTGGGTCGGGGCCAGCGCCGCGAATTTGCGCATGTTGATCCGCTTCGGGCCGCCGAGGTTCTTGACCTGGCGCACCTCGGGGGAAGGATGGATGCACCAGCCGGTGCGTCCCACCACTTGCGAACCGAGGCCGAGATCGAACAGGAGTTCCGTCAGGCTCGGCACCAGGGAAACGATGCGGGCCTCGGGCGCGGGCGTGTGCCGGGTTCCGACGGCGTCTATTAGGATCATTAAGAAACCTGTGTTCTGGGTTATTCCGGTAACAACGCTCAAAGGACGTGCGAATGATTTTCAGTTCGGGCCGGACACTTCTATTTCCAACGTGCCTTGATAAATATCAAGGCGCCCGATCGCCGCATCATATATGCTTTTCGAGAATTTTTATGCCGACATTACGAATGATTCGACAGCGCGGGGGCCGAGAAGGGTCTCAGTGAGCGCTCCAAGCTCGAAACCGAAAGCGGCTGGAAATTCCACAGCGTCGCGACAGGTGAAACAGCGGAGTGTGCGATGAGCGAACCCGAGGCGGGTGCCACCCTAACAAGGCGCAACTTTCTCCATGCAACTGCTACCATCGCCGTGGGCCTGACGTTTCCCGACACGGCCTTTAGCCTAACGAAGCTCGAACCGATTGGCGATCCCCTGAAAGGCGAATATCCCTATCGCGGCTGGGAGGATTTATACCGCAAGGAATGGACGTGGGACTCGGCGGGCTTCGCCACTCACTCGATCGGGTGCGTCGCGGGCTGCGCGTGGACCGTCTACGTCAAGGATGGCATCCCGTTCCGCGAGGAGCAGACGGCCCAGTACCCGGGCCTCCCGGGCTTCCCCGACATGAATCCGCGCGGCTGCCAGAAGGGGGCGCAATATTGCTCGTGGATGCAGCAGCCCGATTTCCTGAAGTATCCGCTCAAGCGGGTCGGCGCGCGGGGCGAGCGCAAGTGGAAGCGCATTTCGTGGGACGAAGCGCTGACCGAGATCGCCGACAAGCTCATCGACGTCACGCTCAAGGAAGGCCCCGGCAACGTTTATCTGCCGAAGCGTCCCTTCGCGCAGATCACCAACAATTCGTCGACACGCATGGCGAACCTGTTGGGCGGGATCAAGCCGGACGTATCCTCGTTCGTCGGCGACCTCTATCCCGGCGTGCAGACGGTGCGCGCACAGGCGCGCTCGGTTTCGACCTTCGATGACTGGTTCACCTCCGACCTCATCCTCATGTGGCACATGAACCCGTTCGCGACGCGCATCCCGGACGCTCATTTCCTGACCGAGGCCCGCTACAACGGCGGCCGGCTCGTCAACATTTCGGTCGACTACAATCCGTCGTCGGTGCACGCCGACCTGTTCGTGCCGGTCAAGTTCAGCACCGATTCGCATTTGGCGGCGGCGCTCTGCAACGTCCTGATCGCCGAGAAGAAATATAAGGCCGCTTATCTGAAGGAGCAGTCCGACCTGCCCTTCCTGGTGCGGAAAGACAACGGGAAGTTCCTGCGTGAAAGCGATCTGAAGCCAGGCGGCGATTCCGAAGCGTTCTACCTCTGGGACGCCAAAACCAATCAAGCCGTCCAAGCGCCGGCCACCGGCAAGAGCCAGAAAGGCAAGACCCTCGCGCTTGGCGCCATTGATCCCGCCTTGGAGGGTGCGTTCAAGATCAACGACATCGACGTCACGACGGTGTTCGAACGCCTCAAGGAGGCGCTCGCGCCTTACACGCCCGAAGCGATCCAGGCGACGACCGGCGTCCATCCGTCGGTGACGCGCAAGCTCGCCGGCTGGATCGCCGAGGCCAAGGCGTTGCGCATTCTCGACGGCTACAACAATCAGAAGCACTTCGACGGCTTCCAGGCCGGCCGGTTGAAGATCCTCATCCTGGTGCTGACCGGGCATCACGGCACCACCGGCTCCTTCGACACGACCTATGAGGGCTGGCGGCTCGAGGGCTCCAGCATGCTTGCGAACGTCAAGGGCAAACCGGGCCGCAGCGTCAGCGGCGTGCTGTGCGAATGGGTGTGGGGCAACCATTACGAACGCGCCAAGTCGTACTACGACGACGCGGAACTCAAGGCCAAGCTCGGCTACGGCGTTAACGAGATGGAGGCGCTGCGCAAGGAAGCCGAGGCCAAGAAATGGATGCCGAACTGGCAGAGCATCAAGGATCCGCGGGTCACGATCTGCACGGGAGTGAATATGTTCCGCCATTCGACGGGGCAGAACTACTTCCGCGAGAATTTTCTCAAGCGCTGCGAGTTGCTCGTCGTCGTCGACTACCGCATGTCGAGCGGCACCATGTTCGCCGACATCGTGCTTCCGGCCGCGACCGAGTACGAGAAGCACGACATCCGCGAGACGTCGGTAACGCGCTTCATCCATCTCTTCGGCCAGCCGGTGAGGCCGATGTTCGAGCGGCGCACGGATTGGCGGATCATGGTCGATCTGGCGCGCAAGATCCAGGAACGCGCCCGCGCCCGCGGCGTCGGCAAGGTGCCGGACCCCGAACTCAAGGGTTCGGTCGATTTCGACACGATCTACGACGACTTCACCATGGGCGGCAAGGTGGTCACCGACGCGCAGGCCGTCCGGTTCGTCATGGAGAATTCCAAGGCGCTCGGGATCGGCAGCTACGAAACGATCCATCGGCAGGGATTCGTCGCGCTCGGCCCGCAGGCCGGCAAGACCGCGCCCATCCCGCGCGAAAAGCCCTACCGGCCGTTCACCGTCAATGTGGAGAAGAAAGTCCCGTATGGCACGTACACCCGCCGGCTGCAATTCTACGTCGACCACGAATGGTTCCTGCGCTTCGGCGCGGCGGTGCCGAAGCCGCAATACGCCGGGGGCGACCTCGGGCCGAAAAAGTTCCCGTTCGTCGTGAACTCGCCGCACACGCGCTGGGGCGTCCACTCGTGGAACCGCTCCTCGAAGTTGATGCTGCGCCTGCAACGCGGGACGCCCGACGTGCACATGAACCCGCTCGACATGGCGGAGAAGGGCGTGAAGGACGGCGAGGCGGTCCGCGTCTTCAACGACCATGGCGAGTTCTTCGCGATGGTCAAGAAGGCGCCGGCGCTGCCCCGGCAGATGGTTTTCACCGAGCACGGCTGGGAAGAGTACATGTTCAAGAACGGCACCCACTACAACAACGTCAACACCGACATCATCAATCCGCTGGAGCTGGCGGGCGGCCTCGGGCACGTGCGGTACACGAGCGGCGGCTATAACCCCAACCGCATCTACTACGAGACGCGCGTCGACGTGCAGAAAGCCTGAGGGAGTGACAGCCATGGCAACGCGACAACTCGGCTTTGTCTTCGACCTCAACAAGTGCATCGGCTGCCACACCTGCACGATCGCGTGCAAGCAGATGTGGACCAACCGCAACGGCCGCGAGTACATGTACTGGAACAACGTCGAGACCCAGCCCGGCACGGGCTACCCGAAGAACTGGCATGAAAAAGGCGGCGGTTGGACCAAGGACGGCCGTCTCAGCGACGACGGCAAGCTGCCGCCCATGGAGGACTACGGACGGCCTTGGGACTACAATTACGCCGAGTACCTGCTGCAGGGCAAAAGCGACCGGGTCGCGGCCAACATCCATCCGACGTACGGCCCGAACTGGGACGAGGAGGAAGGCGACGGCGTATTTCCCAACAACTACTACTTCTACCTGCCGCGCATCTGCAACCACTGCACAAATCCTTCCTGCCTCGCCGCGTGCCCGCGCAAGGCCATCTACAAGCGGCCCGAGGACGGACTCGTCGTCATCGACCAGGAGCGGTGCCGCGGCTATCGCTACTGCGTCAAGGCGTGCCCCTACGGGAAGGTCTACTTCAACCTGAAGTCGGGCGTAGCCGAGAAGTGCATCGGCTGCTATCCCAGGGTCGAGCGGGGCGCCGTCCCGGCGTGCATGCAACAGTGCGTCGGGCGCCTGCGCTTCGTCAGCTTCAGGGACGACAAGGACGGTCCGGTCTACAAGCTGGTCGACAAATGGAAGGTGGCCGTGCCCCTCCATCCCGAGAAGGGCACCCAGCCGAACGTCTTCTACGTGCCGCCGCTGCACACCACGCCACCGGTGTTCAAGAGCGACGGCAGCCTGGACGACAAGCCGCGAGTGCCGATCAAGCACCTTGAGTCGCTGTTCGGCCCCGAGGTAAAGAACGCGCTCGACGTGCTCGCCGGCGAGATGACCAAGCGCCGCCAGGGTCAGCCGTCGGAGTTGACGGAGATTCTGATCGGTTACCGCACCGAAGACAGGTTTCGCCTATGAAACCGGAACGTGCGAGTGCGCCCGTCCGAGCTGGCCTTTACGGCTTCCTAGCTCGCGCCTTCGACTACCCCGATGAAAGCTTCTGGGATTGGGTCGAAGGCAGGCCGCTCGGCGACGTTCTCGATGTCGCGTCCATCGACCTGGTTCCGGACGCGATGGCTACCGGCGTGATCGCGCGCCGGTCGCAAGAAGAGCGCGAAAGCGAATACTTCGCCGCCTTCGAGGGCGGGGTCCCGGCCTATGAAGGGCTTTGTCGCGGCGAGGAAGGCCGCGAGGGCATCCTCGAGGACCTTCTTCGCTTCTACCACTATTTCGGCCTCAAGCTAAGCGACGACCGCCGGGACTTCCCCGATTCGTTCGTCACTGAACTCGAATTCGTGGATTATTTGATCCAACTGGAAAGAATGGCCGCGGCGCGCGACGCCGAGATTTCATCCTTTCAGCGCGCCCAGCGCGATTTTCTGGATCGTCACCTGACGATCTGGACGGAGCGCCTGTGCGAACGCTTCGCCGAGCGCGGCATCGACAATGCCTACACTCGATTGGCGCGATGGCTGAATGTCGTGACGAAGACCCATCTCGACACCCTGGAGCGCAATGTCGGAGAGGGGCTCTCTCGGCCGCGGTCGGACGATCCGTCCGTCGCTCGAGTTGGCTCGCCCCAGCCGTAGGAGAACGACGATGACAATAAAGAAGCTTTTTGTGAAATCGGTTGCGGTCGCGGCAATAGCCGCCGGAATGCTCGTCCCCGCCATGACAACGGCGCAGGAGGGCCCGGTCATGCTCAAGGCCACGCAAATGGCGGGCAAAATCGAACCGAAGGCCGTGGACGCGGCCTCGTGGAAAACCGTGCCGGCCCGCGAAATCGCTCTCGATACGGCGCCATCCGTTCACGACGCCATCAGCGGCGAGGCGGCCGTCAAGCGGATCAAGGTGCAGGTCGCGCGCACCGAAGACGGCGTCTTCTTCCGGCTGCAATGGAAGGACAAGACGGCGGAAACGAAGATTCAAAAGCTCGATGGCTTCCTCGACGGCGTCGCCATCCAGTTCGCGGTCGACCGCGATCGCGCGACGTCGCCGATCATGGGCGGCGAGGATAAGCTGGTCAACATCTGGTATTGGTCCGCGGCCACGAACAAGGGCCAAAATTTGGGCGCAAACGGCTTCGGCACCTTGACGCCGCTTGCAACGCAAGATGTGACGGCAACCGGGAAATATCGCAACGGCACGTGGACGGTGATTTTCTATCGGCCGGTCAAGTCGACAGAGACGCAGGCCGTGAAATTCGAAGGCACGGGCGAATGGCCGGTGTCATTCGCCGTCTGGGACGGCGCCAATATGGAACGCGACGGGCTGAAGGCGGTCAACGTGGAATGGCAAACGTTGACGTTCTAAGTGCCCCGGTTCGGCGTCGTTTCCGGCCGGTGCGCCCCACCACCTCCCGGCCGAGGCCGAGGTCGAACGAAAGTTCCGTCAAGCTCGGCACCAGGGAAACGATGCGGGCCTCGGGCGCGGGCGTGTGCCGGGTTCCGCGGGCGTCCGTTAGGGTCATTATGGAACCTATGTCTCGGGTTATTCCGATATAGACGCTTAGTTGCGATTATTACTTTTAGCCCGCCAACGCCGTCGCGGCGTTAAAATTCAAAATAATTCAAGGGAAGGACGGGTGGGGAGTCAGGATGTCCATGAGGACATCCGGGCTATTATGTCATCTTCGTGGACACAGCCGATCGAAAAGGGGAATATTTTCAGTCGGCGAAAGAAAACCGGATCAAACCCGGGAAAAACTGGGCCCCAACCGGGTAGGCGTCGAGCCGGAGCGAAGGTTCGACCCCCCAGGGGAGGAAGAAGTTGAAGGATCAGCACGCCAAGGCCGCGCATGGCGGACAGGAGCGCCGGAAAAGTTCGCGGCCCTGGCGCAAGGGGGCTGGCGGCAAAGGCGGCGGTTCGGACCCGAAATGGACCGCCGGCTTCGCCGAGGAATGTCCCGAGCCGATCCTGCGCGTCTCGCCCGAAGGGATCGTATTGTTCGTGAACGATCCGGCGAACTTTCTGCTCCGCAGTTGGCGCGTCGGCATCGGCGATACCCTGCCGCCGCCCTGGCGGGACACGCTTACCGCCTTGGTCGCCGGCGACGATTCTCTCGCCACCGTCGAGATGGAGTGCGAGGGGCGAATCTTCGCGTTGACGCTCCAGCCCGTGCGCGCGCTCGGCTATATCAACATCTGGGGCCGCGACATGACCGCCGCGCGCCGCGCCGAGGCGGAGGCCCAGCGCGTCGTCCACCACGATCCGCTGACCGGACTGCCGAACCGGACGTTGTTTCTGGACCGCCTCGAACAGACGGTGCTCCAGGCGCGCCGCGCCCGGACGCAGGCCGCGGTGCACCTCGTGGATTTGGATTATTTCAAGGAGATCAACGACACCGCCGGCCATTCGGTCGGCGACGGGATTCTCAA
>MIAC01000038.1:8430-10062 GCA_001830475.1 Rhodospirillales bacterium RIFCSPLOWO2_12_FULL_67_15 | reverse complement strand
CAGCGCGGACGAATTCGCGGTGATCCAGGGCGATCTGCGCGAGAGCGAGGGAGCGGACGTGCTGGCGCGGAAAATTCTGGACGGTTTCAAGACGCCGCTGTCGGTCGACGGCCAGGCGCACAAATGCTCGGCGTCCGTCGGGGTCAGCCTGTTCCCCGACGACGGCGAGGACGCGCCGGAGATCCTGCGCCACGCCGATCTCGCGCTTTTCCACGCCAAAAGCGAAGAACGCGGAAGCCATCGCTTCTTCATCGCCAAGATGAACGAAACGGTGCAACGCCGCCGCGTCATCGAGCAGGATTTGAACGTCGCGCTGGATCGCCAGGAATTCATCCTCCACTACCAGCCGAAGCTGGATATCCGCACGGGCACGGTTGGCGGAATGGAAGCGCTGATCCGCTGGAGCCATCCCGAGAAAGGGTTCCTATCGCCGGGCGAATTCATCCCCGTCGCCGAGCGCTCGCGCCTGATCGTCCCGATCGGGGAATGGTCGTTGTTCGAGGCCTGCCGTCGCACCAAGGCCTGGCACGACGCCGGCCTGCCCAAGGCGAAAGCGGCGGTGAACCTGTCCGCGGTCCAACTTCGGGAAAAGACCCTGGTCGAATCGGTGAAGTGGATTCTCGACGCGACCGATCTCGATCCCGCATACCTGGAACTGGAGATCACCGAAAGCGTCGCCATGCGCGACGTCGAGGACACCGTGCAGCTGTTCAAGCGGCTGGCCGACCTTGGCTTGTCGCTTTCGATCGACGATTTCGGCACCGGCTATTCGAGCCTGAGCTACCTCAAGCGGTTTCCGGTCAAGCGCATCAAGATCGACCGGGCGTTTATCGCCGATATCGGCGCCGACCGGAATTCCGGCGCCATTGCCCGGGCGGTGACGACGCTCGGCCACGGCTTCGGCATGGAAATCACCGCCGAAGGGGTCGAGACCAAGGAACAGCTGGACTTTCTGCTCGACATCGGCTGCGACGAGATTCAAGGTTATTTCTTCAGCCGTCCCTTGAACGGGGACGACTTCGCGAAATTTATCGGCGCCTTGGACTCCGGCCAGCCGGCGGTCGCCGCGATTCGCCAGCGCCAGAGCCAGATCGAAGTGGACCTGGCCGGATAATCGACGCCTCCTTCTCAACGCGCTGAATCGAAACCCGAAAACGTTCCGGCGGAGGAGCCGTCGGACCCTTTCGCCGCACCGTTGTTTCGCCGTCGACGAAGGGCTATAAGGCGCCGCCGGATCAACCAAAAAACTTGGAAAAATCCCATGGCCATCGAACGAACGCTCTCGATCATCAAACCCGACGCGATCCGGCGCAATCTCACCGGCCAGATCAACGCCCGCTTCGAACAGGCAGGGCTGCGCATCGTCGCGCAGAAGCGCATCCGGCTCACCCGCGCCCAGGCCGAGGCGTTCTACGCCGTTCACGCCGAACGCGCGTTCTACAAGGATCTCTGCGAGTTCATGTCCTCGGGCCCGGTCGTCGTCCAGGTGCTGGAAGGGGAGAACGCGGTCGCCCTCAACCGCGAGGTGATGGGCGCCACCAACCCGGCCAACGCCGCCCGCGGCACCATCCGCAAGGACTTCGCCGAGAGCATCGAGGCCAACTCCGTCCACGGTTCCGATTCGCGCGAAAC
>MIAC01000038.1:4542-8422 GCA_001830475.1 Rhodospirillales bacterium RIFCSPLOWO2_12_FULL_67_15 | reverse complement strand
CTTGTCGTTCCCGGGCGCGCGGGCGAATCCCCGCGCGCATTAAATGATGCGCCCCTATCGGGGCGAGCGGGCACTCGGGTCGGCCGTCGCGCGCTGGCTAAAGACCTGATAAAAAATAGCAATATTATCTCTTGCAATTAGTTCTCATTATCATTAATAACACTTTGGTCCGACTGAAAATAACTTAGAGAAAAGTTCCATGCGATCGATGGTGTCCTTCGTTCTCGCCTGCGCGGGATTTGCCGCCGCGAGCGTTTCCGGCGCGGCGCCGGTTGCCGAACTGAACGTCTATTCCGCCCGCCATTACCCTTCCGACGACGCGCTCTATGATGGCTTCGGCAAGGCGACCGGGAATCAAGTCAACCGGGTCGAGGCGAGCGGGGACCAGTTGCTCGCGCGCCTCCGCCAGGAAGGCCGCAACAGCCCCGCCGACGTGCTCGTGGTCGTGGACGCGGGCAACCTTTGGCTCGCCGAGCGCGATGGACTGTTCCGACCGTTGCGCAGCGCGGCGCTGGAGAAGGCCATCCCGGCTCGGCTCCGTCACCCGGACGGGCTCTGGTTCGGCTTCGCCACCCGCGCCCGCGTCGTCGTCTATAACAAGGATGCGGTAAGGGCGGCGGACGCGCCCAAGCGCTACGAAGACCTCGCGGAGGCGCGCTGGAAGGGGAAAGTGTGCATGCGCTCGTCTTCCAGCGTCTACAACCTCTCCCTCATGGCCTCCCTCATCCACCACTTGGGCGAGGAGAAGGCCGAGGACTGGGCGCGCGGCCTCGTCGCCAATTTCGCGCGCGGCCCCAAGGGCGGCGACACCGACCAGATCCGCGCCGTCGCCACGGGCGAATGCGCGGTCGCGCTCGCCAACACCTACTACGCGGTGCGGCTGATGAAGTCGGACAAGGACGCCGACCGCGCCGTCGCGGCGAAAATCGGCATCGTCTTCCCCAACCAGGACGACCGGGGGACTCACATCAACATCTCGGGCGCAGGGCTACTCGCGCATGCGCCCCATCCCGAGAACGCCGTCCGCTTTCTCGAATATCTCCTCGGCCCGGAGGCGCAGGCGCTGTTCGCGGTCGCCAACAACGAGTATCCGGTCGCGCCCGGCGTCGCGGCCGAACCGGTCCTTAGCAGCCTCGGGAGCTTCAAGACGGACGACCTCGGTGTCCACGTGCTCGGCGCCAACCAGGCGCGCGCGCAGAAGGTCTACGACCGCGCCGGGTTCAAATAATCGTGGGATCGAATTGTGACGTCAGGGGAGGGCGACGTCCGCCTCGGCGCGCGTCCTTGCCGCCGCGCGGGCCAAAACGATGATCGGCAGCAGTCCGGCCGCGACGATGCCGAGCGAGGCGGCGGCGGCCTCGGCCAACCGCTCGTCGGCGGCGAGATTGTAAGCGTGAACCGCGAGCGTGTCGAAGTTGAACGGGCGCAGCAGCAGCGTCGCCGGCAACTCCTTGGTCACGTCCACGAACACGATCAGCAAGGCGGCGAGCAGGCTCGGCCGGAGCAGCGGCGCGTGCACGCGCATCAGAATGCGCCCCGGCTTGGCGCCGAGCGTGCGGGCGGCGCCGTCCATGCTCGGCGTGATCTTGGCGAGGCTCGCCTCCACCGTTTGCAGCGAAACGGCGAGGAACCGCACCAGATAGGCGAAGACCAGCGCCGCGACGGTCCCGGTCAGCAAGAGGCCGGTCGAGACGCCAAACGTCGCGCGCATCCAGGCGTCCACGGCGTTGTCGAAAGCGCCCAAGGGGATCAGCGCGCCGACCGCGATGATCGAGCCGGGCATGGCATAGCCCATGCCGGCGAGGCGAGCCGCGCCCTCCGTCCAGCGTCCGGGGTGGAGCCGGTGGGCGTAGGCCAGGAGAAGGGATACGGCGAGCGCGAGAACCGCGGTGAAGATGGCGAGTGTGAGCGTGTTGGCGGCGAGGCCCCAGAAGCGCGTGCCCAGACGCGCGCCCTCGCCCGCGAAGGTCAACCCGGCGAGAATCGCCGCCGGCGCGACGAAACCGAACAGGAGCGGCAACGCGCAGGCGAGAACCGCGAGCGCCGCGCGTCTTCCCCGCAACGCATAGCGCGGCAGCGGCTTCGCCCGGCCCGCGGTCTGGAAATAGCGCGCCGAACCGCGGCTCCAGCGTTCGGCCGCGATCAAAAGCGCGACGAACAGCAGGAGTGCGAGCGAAAGCTGCGCCGCCGCGACCGGATCGTTGAGCGCGAACCACGCCCGGTAGATGCCGACGGTGAAGGTCGGCACGCCGAAATAGGCGACGGTGCCGAAATCGGCGAGCGTCTCCATCAGCGCGAGCGTCATGCCGGCGACGATGGCGGGCCGCGCGAGCGGGACCGCGACGCGGACGAACGCGCCCCAGGCGGTGCAGCCGAGCGCGCGGGCGGCCTCGATCGTGCTCGCCGACTGTTCTAAAAACGCGGCGCGGGCGAGCAGATAGACGTAAGGGTACAGCACCGCGACGAACATGACCGCCGCGCCGGGGAGCGAACGAATGTCGGGAAACCAGTAATCGCCCACCTGCCAGCCGGCGAGCGCGCGCAGCGCCGTCTGGGCCGGCCCGGCGGGCTGGAAAAAATCGGTGTAGGCGTAAGCCGCGACGTATGACGGCGCCGCGAGCGGAAGCACCAGCGCCCATTCGAACGCGCGCCTTCCCGGAAACTCGCACATGGCCACCATCCAGGCGGCGGGCACGCCGACCATCACCACGCCGGCGCCGACCAGAACCACGAGCCAGAGGGTGTTGCCGACGTAGGACGGCAGCACGGTGGCGGCGAGGTGCGCCCAGGTTCCCTGGCCGGGGGCGAAGGAGTGGATGGCGACGGCGGCGATAGGCAGGATCAGCAGCGCGCCGACGAAGATCGCCGCAACGACAAGCGGCGAAGGACGCACGCGCAAGCGGGACGCCGGCGCGGCGGGAGATGCGGTTGGAGCTGGAGCGGCGCTCATGCGCCTGTCATTTTCCTCGAAAGAGCGCGGCTTTACAACTCGGGCCCGGGGTTGACCAGCGCGCCCGCGGGCGTCCGGGCGTCCGCGATCACGACGCGCTCGGCGACGATTGTCACCCGGCCCTCGGCGATCAGCCGGACGGCGAGCGGATAGACGACGTGCTCCTGGACGAGCACGCGGGCGGCGAGCCGGCCTACGTCGTCGCCCGGGAGGACCGGGACCGCCGCCTGGACGATGATCGGGCCCTGGTCGGTATTCTCGCGCACGAAATGGACCGTGCAGCCGGCGACCCGCACGCCGGCTGCGAGCGCACGTTCGTGGGTGTGAAGGCCCCTGAAGGCGGGCAGCAGCGAGGGATGGATGTTGATCAGCCGGTCGCGCCAGCGCCGCACGAAGCCTTCGCCGAGGAGGCGCATGAATCCGGCGAGGCAGACGAGGCGCGCGCCCGCCGCCTCGATCGCCGTGGTCAACGCGGCCTCGAACGCGGGACGGTCGGAAAAGTTGCGGTGATCGACGACGCGGGTCGGGATGTTCGCCGCTTTCGCCCGCTCGAGGCCGAGCGCGTCCGGCTCGTTCGCAAGCACGAGGACGATCTCCGCCGGATAGGCGGGATCCCGGCACGCTTCGATCAGGGCTTGCAGATTGCTGCCCCGGCCCGAAATCAGCACCGCGAGTTTCAGCCGCGCCATGCGTCTTCGAGTCCTTTGAGGATCACCGTCGCGCCGCCGGCGGGGCGGGGGATCATTGTTCCGATCTCGAAGACCGTCTCTCCGGCGCGGCGGAAAACGTCCGCGATCGCGCCGGCTTGGGGTGCGGCGACGATCGCGACCATGCCGATCCCGCAGTTGAAGGTTCGCGCCATTTCCTTAAGGCCTATGCCGCCGGCGTCCTTGAGCCAGCGGAACACGGGCGGAACCTGCCAGGCGCCCA
>MIAC01000038.1:0-4506 GCA_001830475.1 Rhodospirillales bacterium RIFCSPLOWO2_12_FULL_67_15 | reverse complement strand
GCGGCGTATTTTCGATCAGCCCGCCGCCGGTGATGTGGGCGAGCGCGTGCACGCCGCCCACCTTGAGCGCGGCGAGGCAGCTTTTGACGTAAATCCGGGTCGGCGTCAGCAATGCCGCGCCGAGCGTTCGGCGTCGATCGAACGGCGCACGCGCGCCGAGCGCAAGCCCGGCGCGCTCGACCACGCGGCGAACGAGCGAAAATCCGTTGGCATGAATCCCGCTCGAAGCGAGCCCGAGCAGGACGTCGCCGGCCGCCACCTTGGCGCCGGTGAGCAGCCGGTCGCGCTCGACCGCGCCGACGGCGAAGCCGGCAAGGTCGTAGTCCCCGCCCGCATACATTCCGGGCATCTCGGCGGTTTCGCCGCCGACGAGCGCGCAGCCGGCCTGGCGGCAGCCCTTGGCGATCCCTTCGACGACGGCCCGGCCGGTCGCCACGTCGAGCTTGCCGGAAGCGAAATAGTCGAGAAAGAAAAGCGGCTCGGCCCCCTGAACGACGAGATCGTTGACGCACATGGCGACCAGATCGACGCCGATCGAGTCGTGGATTCCGGCGCCGATGGCGACTTTGAGCTTGGTGCCGACGCCGTCGGTGCCGGCGACCAGGAGGGGATCGCGATAACCCGCCGCCTTGAGATCGAACAGGGCGCCGAAGCCGCCGAGCCCGCCGAACGCGCCCGGCCGATCGGTGGACCGGGCGAGCGGCTTGATCGCTTCGACCAGGGCGTCGCCGGCGTCGATGTCCACGCCCGCGTCCCGGTAGCTGAGACCGCGGCCGCGGCGCGGGTCGTGGCGCGTCTTCGGAATGACCGTTTCCCCTGAGCTGTGAGGCGTGTCCGCCTACCTGCGCGAAGCCGAAAGCGGCTTCGCTTCGGCGAAGGCAGGTTGGCTTTGCGCGCGGGCGGCGTGTGGTAAAGTGCGCTCTTCGGAATAGCGAAGATAGCCTTTTTGATGCGGTTTTCAATGCACGAGATGACAGGACAGAAGGCGCTGCGTCTCGCCGCCATCGCGGGCGCAATTCTCTGCGCCTGGGCCGGGCCGGCCTCGGCCAACGCCGTCTTCGACGTGGCGAACGTGGCGGTGGACGTGACCGCCGACACCGCGGCCGCGGCCCGCGAGCGCGCCATCGCCGAGGGCGAACGCGCCGCGTTTCGCCGCCTGCTCGAACGGCTGACGTTGCGCTCGGACCATTCGCGTTTGCCGGAACTGCCGCGCGCCGAAATCGGGACCTTCCTCCAGGATTTCTCCGTCGCCGACGAGAAAACCTCGCCGGTGCGCTATCTCGCCAAGCTCACCTTCCGCTTCAAGGCCGAAGAAGTTCGCCGCCTTTTCGACCAACTCGGCGTTCCCTTCGCCGAGACCATGAGCAAGCCGGTTCTGGCGTTGCCGGTCTACCAGTCCGCTGGCGCCCTGCTCTTGTGGGACGATCCCAACCCGTGGCGGGCGGCGTGGGCGCGGGCGACGACGCGCGAAGGGTTGGTGCCGCTGGTGTTCGCCGCCGGCGATCTTCAGGACGTGGCCGCGATCGGAGCCGAGCAGGCGGCCGCCGGCGACGAGGCGCGGCTCGCGGCGATCGCCCAGCGTTACGCCACCACCGATACCGTCGTCGCCAACGCCGCCGTCGGCTATCATCCGCAGCAGCCGGCGCCCCACGTCCGGGTCGCGATCACGCGCCACGGCCCGACGGCGTCCAAGGGACGAACGGAAATCGAGGTCGCGGCTCTTTCCGGCGAGAACCTGGAGCGACTCCTCCAGCGCGCCGCCGGCGAGACGGCGCGACTGATCGAGGATGCCTGGAAGCGCGAGAACTTGCTGAGCCTTACCCGCGGCTCGGTCGCGGCGGTGTCGGTTCCGATCGCCAAGCTCGCCGATTGGCTCGCGGTACGCAAGAAACTCGGCGAAGTCTCGGTGGTGCGCCGGACCGAGGTGATCCTGATGTCGAAGGCGGAAGTGCGCCTCGCGCTGCATTTCATCGGCGAAGTGGACCAGCTCGCGCTCGCGCTCGGTCAGGCCGACCTTCAGCTTCTGCGCGAAGGCGATCTTTGGGTCCTGACGCCGTCCCGTCCGGAATCGGGTTAAGCGCCCCTTCCATGCTGGAGCACATTCCCAATCTAATCTCGCTCGCGCGGCTCCTGGTGGTGCCGCTGGTGGTGTACCTTGTCCTTGATGAACGCATGGTCGCGGCGTTCTGGGTCTTCGTCGCCGCCGGGGTCAGCGACGCGGTCGACGGATTCATCGCCAAGCGGTTCAACGTCGCGAGCCTGCTCGGCAAGGCTCTCGATCCGATCGCCGACAAGGCGCTGCTGGTCGCGCTCTTCATCCTCGGCGGCTACATGGACTTCCTGCCCGACTGGCTGGTGATCCTGGTCGTCTTCCGCGACGTGATGATCGTCGGCGGCGCGCTTCTGTTCCATACCATCGTCCAATCGCTGGCGATGCCGCCTCTCGCCGTGAGCAAGCTCAATACCGCGCTCCAGATCGTGCTGGTGGCGGCCGCGCTCGCCTTTCGCGGGTACGATATGGATATGGCGGCGATTCAGGCGGCGCTGGAATACGCGGTGGCGGCGACGACGCTCGCCTCGGGCGGAGCGTATCTGGTGAAATGGGGCCGCTGGGCGGCGACGATCGAAGAGGACAAAATTCCATGAGCCGGCGCACCCTCTTTCTTCTCGCCGCGATCGGCGGCGCCGGAGCGCTGCTCTATCTGCTTTCCGGCGTGCTGCTGCCTTTCGTCGCCGGGCTGCTGGTCGCCTATTTCCTCGATCCCGTCGCCGATCGGCTGGAACGGCTGGGCTGTTCGCGCACCCTCGCCACGACGGTTATCACCGTCGCCTTCTTCGTTCTGGTGGGAGTCGCGGCGGCGCTGCTGCTGCCTCTCCTGCAAGGACAGGTCATGGGGCTCGTCGCCAAGGCGCCCGCCGCGGTCGCGGCGATCCGCGAGCAGGCCGAGCCGCTCTTGGAGCGCCTCCAGACGACGCTCACCGAGGAGCAGGTGGCGCGCTTGCGCGACGCCGCCGGCTCGTACGCGGGCGAGGCCGCGCGCTGGCTCGGCGGCCTGATCGGGCGGGTGATGAGCGGCGGCGCGGCCTTCTTCCAGATCCTTTCGCTCCTCGTGATCACCCCGTTGGTCTCGTTCTATCTCTTGCGCGATTGGGACCGGATCGTCGCCCGGTTCGACGAACTGATGCCGCGCGACATCGCGTCGGACGTGCGCGCCCAGATGCATGAGATCGACCGCACCATCGCCGCCTGGGTGCGCGGCCAGGCGACGGTGTGCGTGCTGCTCGGCGCCTGGTACGGAATCGGATTGACGCTGGTCGGTCTCGAATTCGGCCTGGGGGTGGGCTTTCTCACCGGCCTGATCTCGTTCGTGCCCTATTTCGGCATGGGCCTCGGGCTGGCGGTCGCGCTCGGCATCGCCTTCACCCAGTTTTCCGGCGTCCTGCCGTTCGCGCTGGTGGCGGGCGTGTTCGCCGCCGGGCAGGTGGTGGACGCCTATCTGCTCACGCCCCGGCTGGTGGGGGAAAAGGTCGGGCTGCATCCGGTGTGGGTGATCTTCGCGCTGCTCGCGGGCGGCGCGTTGTTCGGATTCACCGGCGTTCTGCTTGCCGTTCCGGTCGCCGCCGCGATCGGCGTTGTGGTGCGTTTCGCGATCGCCCGCTACCGGGACAGTTCCTATTACCTCGGCGGCGGAGGCCCGCGGTGATGGCGGGTTCGGCCCAACTCGTCATCTCCTTCGCCCACCGGCCCGCGCTCGGCGGGGAGGATTTCTGGGTTGCGCCGTCGAACGCGGACGCGGTTTCCTGGATCGACCGCTGGCGCGCGTGGACGCATCCGGTGCTCGTGCTCCACGGGCCGCCGGGGTGCGGCAAGACCCACCTCGGCCAGGTCTTCCTCGCCGCGACCGAAGGCGCGGGCGTCGCCGCGCCGGACCTTGCCGCGAGCGATCCCGCCCGCCTCGCGGATGCGCCGGCCGTTCTGGTCGAAGGCGCGGACCGGACTCTCGGCGCGGAAGGGGAGCGCAAGCTTTTCCATTTGCACAATCTGGTCGTGGAGGCGAAAGGGCGTTTGTTGCTCACCGCGCGCGTACACCCTGCGCGCTGGCCGCTCGCGTTGCCCGACCTCGCCTCGCGCGTGCGCGCGGCGCCCGCGGTCGCCATCGGGGCGCCGGACGAGGCGCTGATCGGCGCGGTGCTGGTCAAGCTGTTCGCCGACCGCCAGGTGCGGGTCGACCCCGCCGTCGTCGCCTTCCTGGTGATGCGGATGGAGCGCTCGTTCGCGGCGGCGCGGCGATTGACCGCCGCGCTCGATACCGCCGCGCTCGCGGAAAAGCGTCCGATCACCGTTCCGCTCGCGGCCCAGATACTTGCGGATCAGGCGGCGGAAAAAGCCGGTTAGGCGGGCGGAGCAAACAATAAATGCGCAAAGTGGTCTTCTATTTCGGCGGAACGGTGGCGGATTTCGCCATCCCGGGCGACCGCTTCGACGAATTCTCCCGCGCGATGCCG
>MIAC01000037.1:17708-17814 GCA_001830475.1 Rhodospirillales bacterium RIFCSPLOWO2_12_FULL_67_15 | reverse complement strand
CGGAAAGCACGATGCCTTCATCGGTCCAGTCCATGGACGCGATCTTACTCCGCCGGCGCGGCGGGCCGGCGAAAAAGCACGTACGGGCACCGATGACGGCTCTCGG
>MIAC01000037.1:9070-17694 GCA_001830475.1 Rhodospirillales bacterium RIFCSPLOWO2_12_FULL_67_15 | reverse complement strand
TCGGCGAACGCCGGGTTCGCGCGGGAATCGGGGAGACAGCAGGCGCATGACCGATAAGGCCTTCGATTTTTCCGCCACCCACAAGGATTGGATGGACCGCGACGGCCGCGCCGTCCTCGGCTGGCGTTATCATCCGAAGATCATCTTCCGTTCCGGGCGCGGCACCAAGATCGCCGACGTGGACGGCAAGGAATACTACGACCTGAATTCGGGCATGATGTCGCTGCCGCTCGGCCACTCGCACCCGGAAGTCACCGAGGTCATCCGCGAGGTGGCCGGGCTGATGGTGCACGAATCGTCGTGGTATTCGAATCCGTGGGCGATCGAACTCGCCGAGCTGATCGGCAGCACTCTTCCAGCGGGTCTCAAGCTCGTGAATTTCGCCGTCACCGGATCGGAGGCGAACGAGATCGGCATGCGCATGGCGATCGCCAAGACCGGCAAGTTCGACATCGTCTCCGTCATTCGCGGCCTGCACGGCGGCTCGCTCGCGGTCGAGGCGGTGACCACCGTCGGCGGCGGCCGGCGCAAGGGGCTGGGGCCGCTGATGATGCCGGCGCGGGCGAACGCCATCTTGCCCCCCTTCTGCTACCGCTGCCCGGTCAACCTCGCCTATCCGGGGTGCGACGTGAAATGCCTCAAGACCAGCGAAGACCTGATGGAGTACCTCACCACCAAGGAGGTCGCCGGGGTGATCGCCGAACCGATCCTGGTTCCGGGCGGAATGATCGTGCCGCCCAAGGAATGGCTGCCGCGGATGAAGGAATTGGCGCGGCGCTGGGGCGCCTTGTTGATTCTCGACGAGATGCAGCTGGCGCCGGCGCGAACGGGCAAGTTCTGGGCCTTCGAGCATACCGATACGGCGCCCGACATCGTGACGTTCGGCAAAGGCATGTCGGCCGGATTCGCCGTCTGCGGCACCGTCACCACCCGGGAGATCGCCGACGAAGTCGCCGGCAAGCTGGGATTGCCGTGGTCGGGAACCTATCCGGGCGATCCGCTGGCGTGCGCGGCGGCACACAAGACGATCCAGATCGTGTTGCGCGACCGCCTCGCCGAGCGATCGGAAAAGCTCGGCGCGATCTTGCGCCGGAAACTCGAAGGCTTGCGCGATCGCCACGAATGCGTCGGCGACATTCGCGGCATGGGCCTCTACCAGATGCTCGACATCGTCACCGACAAGAAATCCAAAACCCCCGACCCGGCGATGGGCGAGCGCATCCGCTACAATGTCCTGCTCGAAGGCGTGGCTGCGATCTGCGTCAAGAATTTCATGCGGGTCTCTCCGCCCTTGATCATCACCGAAGCCGAGATCGACGACATCGTCGGCCGGCTGGATACGGCGATCCGGCGCTCGCTCGAGGGCCATCCCAAGGACGTGGATTTCTCCTCGTCCAGTTCCTTGGCCGAGAGCAAGGGCCGCCGCGCCGCCGAATGACGGCGAGATTGGCCCGGAACGAGGACGAGTTTTCCGTTGCCTCTTTTGGCAAAAACGCTAGGCTGAAGCCCGGATTTCAAGTTTCGAATCCTTACAATAAACCAGGGAGATGTCCATGATTCGCACGTTCCGTACCGCCTTCGCCGCCGCCGCGGCGTTCGTCCTCGCCGGCGCGCTGCCGGCCTTGGCGCAAGAATCCCCGACGCTGAAGAAGATCAAGGCCGCGGGCGAAATCTCCATCGGCCATCGCGAAGCCTCGGTCCCCTTCGCCTTCATGGACCAGGCCGGCAAGCCGCAAGGCTATTCGGTCGATCTCTGCCTGAAGATCGTCGACGAGGTGAAGAAAGAACTGAACCTGCCGAACTTGAAGGTCAAGTTCGTGGCGATCAACGCCCAGACCCGCATCCCGCTGATCGCCAACGGCACCATCGACATCGAATGCGGCTCGACCACCAACAACCTGACCCGCGCCAAGCAGGGGGACTTCCTGCCGGTCACCTTCATCACCGGCTCGAAGCTCCTGGTGAAGAAGGGCTCGGGCATCAAAAGCCTCGCCGACATGAACGGCAAGCGCGCGTCGATCTCGAGCGGCACCACCAACGAGAAGGCCTTACTGGCCGAAATCGAAAAGCGCAAGATCAAGGTCGAGACCGTGATGGTCAAGGATCATCCCCAGGCTATGCTCAATCTGGAAAGCGGCCGGGTCGACGCCTACGCTTCCGACGACGTTCTTCTCTACGGCATGATCAGCACCGCCAAGGACCCGAGCCAGTGGGAAGTCGTCGGCGAGTTTTTCTCCTACGATCCCTACGGCCTGATGATCCCGCGCAACGACTCCGACTATCGTCTGCTCGCGACCCGGGTGATTGCCGATCTGATGCGTTCGGGCGAGATGGAAAAGATCTACAACAAGTGGTTCAATCCCGGCCCGACCAACATCAAGATGCCGATCAGCGCCGACCTCAAGAAGGCGTTCAGCATCCAGGCCCTGCCCTACTGAACCCGCGAAACTGATCTCCGCCCGCTTCCTCGGGAAGCGGGCGGATGATTTTTCCGCTCCGCCCAGCCTGAGAGAGGGAATCAGGCGATGAACTACAAGTGGGATTGGGGCATCCTGCTGCAGGAGCCTTACTTCGGCTGGATCTGGGCCGGCTTCGGCTGGACCTGCGCGGTCGCGATCCTCGCCTGGATGATCGCGCTTTCGCTTGGATCGGTCATCGGGGTGCTGCGCACGATCCCCCATCCCCTGCCCCGCGCGATCGGCACCGCCTACGTCGAACTGTTCCGCAACATCCCGCTCCTGGTGCAACTGTTTCTCTGGTACTTCGTGGTGCCGGAAGTCGTGCCGCGCGAGGCCGGAATGTTCCTCAAACGCGGGCTACCGATGCCGGAATTCTGGACGGCGGTGGTCTGTCTCGGTTTCTATCACGGCGCGCGGGTGGCGGAACAGGTGCGCTCGGGGATCGGTGCGATCCGCGACGGCCAGCGCCAGGCGGCGCTCGCCATGGGCCTGACGACGACGCAGGTCTATCGCTACGTTCTGCTCCCGGTATCGTATCGGATCATCATCCCGCCGCTGACCAGCGACTTTCTCGGCGTCTTCAAGAACTCCTCGCTCGCGCTGACCATCGGCGTCATCGAACTCACCGCCCGCAGCCGCCAGATCGAGGAATACACCTTCCAGGGCTTCGAGGCCTTCGCCGCCGCGACCGTGCTCTATAGTCTCGTCACTTTCGCCGTGATGACGCTGATGCACGTGACCGAAAGGCGGACCCGGATTCCCGGAATGATCTCGCTGGAGGCGAAATAGCATGTTCGGCGGATTCGATTACGCCGTTCTCGAGCGGGCGCTGCCGCTCCTCTGGCAAGGGATGCTGTTCACCCTGCAACTGACCGGTCTCGCCATCTGCGGCGGGGTCTTCTTCGGCACCCTGCTCGCGCTGATGCGGCTCTCGCCCTTCCGGCCGGTTTCTTTCTTCGCCGCGTCCTACGTCAATTTCTTCCGCTCGCTGCCGCTGATCCTGGTCATATTCTGGTTCTACTTCCTGGTGCCGAAGATGCTCGGCTGGCCGATTGGCGGGTTCTATTCGGTGCTGATCGCCTTTGTCATGTTCGAGGCGGCCTACTATTGCGAGATCATCCGCGCCGGCATCCAAAGCGTGACCCGGGCGCAGGTCCACGCCGGCTCCGCCCTCGGCCTCACCTACGGCCAGACCATGCGCCTGATCATCCTGCCGCAAGCGTTTCGCAACATGCTGCCGGTGCTGTTGACCCAATCCATCATCATGTTTCAGGACACCTCGCTGGTCTACGTGGTCGGGCTCAAGGACTTCCTCACCACCGCCGACCTGATCGCCAACCGCGACAACCGTCCGGTCGAGTTGTTCATCTTCGCCGCCGTGGTTTATTTCGTCCTCTGCCTGATCGGGTCGACGTCCGCCCGGCGCTTGCAACGGACATACGCCATATGATCGAGGTCAAGAACGTCAGCAAATGGTACGGGGACTTCCATGTGCTCAAGGATTGCTCGACGTCAGTCGCCAAGGGTCAGGTCGTGGTGATCTGCGGACCCTCGGGTTCGGGCAAGAGTACGCTGATCAAGTGCATCAACGGCCTCGAGCCGTTCCAAAAGGGCGCGATCGCGGTGAACGGAACCTCGGTCGGCGACCCGGCGACCAATCTGAGCAAGCTCCGCTCGCGCATCGGCATGGTGTTCCAGAATTTCGAGCTCTTTCCGCATATGACCGTGATCCGCAACATCATGCTCGCCCAGGTCAAGGTGCTTGGCCGCACCGAGGCCGAGGCCGAGGAGCGCGCCATGAAGCTTCTGACCCGCGTCGGGCTCGTCGATCAGGCGGCCAAGCACCCGGCGCAGCTTTCCGGCGGCCAGCAGCAGCGCGTGGCGATCGCGCGCGCTTTGGCCATGGACCCGATCGCCATGCTGTTCGACGAGCCGACCTCGGCGCTCGATCCCGAGATGATCAACGAGGTGCTGGACGTGATGGTGGCGCTCGCCGAGGACGGCATGACCATGATGGTTGTCACCCACGAGATGGGTTTCGCCAAGAAGGTCGCCGATCGCGTCATCTTCATGGACGAAGGCCACATCGTCGAGGACGCGACGACCGAGGATTTCTTCGGCACCCCGCGCAGTGAACGCGCGCAGATGTTCCTCTCGAAGATCCTCTCCCATTGACCGGCTCGTTCAAAGATCGCCCCGATCTGGTCGGCGTGCTCGGCGGCATGGGGCCGCTCGCCACCGCCGACTTCATCGTCAAGCTGATCGCGCTCACCCCGGCCGAGCGCGACGAAGACCACATCCCGATCGTCGTCAGCTCTTGTCCGCAGTTGCCTTCGCGGGTCGCGCCGATCCTGGAGGGACACGCGCGTTCGCCCCTGCCGGAACTGAAGGAGCGGCTCGATTTTCTTCTCGCCGCCGGCGCACGCTGCATCGTCATGCCCTGCAACACGGCGCATCATTGGCACGCGGAGTTGGCCGCGGCCGCCCGGACGATCCCCTTTCTACATATCGCCGACGCGGTCATGGATGAACTGGTTCGACGCACAATCGGAGGGCCGATCGGGTTATTGGCGACCGAAGGCACGGTGAAGTCCGGGTTCTACCAGCAACGTCTCGCGGCACGAGGGTTCGGGTGCATTTTGCCGACCGAGGCCGTCGTGCGCACGCGCGTTCGTCCCGGCATCGCGTTGGTCAAGGCGAACCGTCTCGCAGAAGCTGCGGCTCTCTTCCGCGAGGCGATCGAGCGCCTGAAAGCCGAAACCGGAGTGGTCATTCTCGGCTGCACCGAAATTCCCGCCGCCTTCCCCGCCGGCGATCCCTGGTTGACCGCCCACTGCGTGGACGCGAACGAAGCGCTTGCGCGCGCCACTGTCGCCTGGGCGCGCGCGGCGCGATCCGCCATTTAAGACGCCGGTAATACGCCGAGACTTTCGCCGCCCGTATTGGGGGCACGGTCACAAAGCCCGGAGGGGTACTTTTCGATTGGCTGAATTGAGCAAAGATACTAGGCTGAAGCTTCAACCGTTTTATCGACGGGTCACCAATAAACGGGAGGTAGGGCAATGAAATTCTTGCGACATGCGGCGGCGGGAGCGGCGATGCTTCTGGCCGCGAGCGCCGGTCAAGTCTGGGCGGGCGCCACCTTCGACGCGGTGAAGGCGCGCGGTGTGGTCCACTGCGGCGTCAATACCGGACTGTTCGGTTTCAGTGCCCCCGACGACAAGGGCAACTGGACCGGCCTCGACGTCGATCTGTGCCGAGGAGTGGCTGCCGCGCTGTTCGGCAACGCCGCCAAGGTGAAGTTCGTTCCGCTGACCGCTCAGCAGCGCTTCACCGCGCTCCAGTCGGGCGAAATCGACATTCTGTCGCGCAACACCACTTGGACCACCCAGCGCGACACCGAACTCGGCCTTAACTTCGCCGGCGTCATGTATTACGATGGCCAGGGCTTTTTGGTGCCGAAGAAGCTGGGCGTCAAGAGCGCCAAGGAGCTGAACGGCGCCACCGTCTGCGTCCTGCCCGGCACCACCACCGAGCTCAACCTTGCCGATTACTTCCGGGCCAACAAGATGACGTTCAAGCCGGTGGTGATCGAGAAGAACGAGGAGCTGGCGGCCGCGTTCTTCTCGGGGCGTTGCGACGTCATCACCTCGGACGCCTCGCAGCTCGCCTCGATCCGCGCCGCCCAGGCGTCCAATCCGGGGGACTTCGTGATCCTGCCGGAGATCATCTCCAAGGAACCGCTCGGCCCGGTGGTGCGCCACGGCGACGACCAGTGGTTCGACCTGGTCAAGTGGACCGTCTACGCCATGCTCGAGGCGGAGGAGAAGGACATCACGTCGAAGAACATCGACACCATGTCGGGCAGCGCCGATCCGACGGTGAAGCGCCTGCTCGGTCTCACTCCCGGTGCCGGCAAGGCCCTCGGCGTCGACGAGAAGTGGGCCTACAACGTCGTCAAGCAGGTCGGCAATTACGGCGAGAGCTTCGATCGCAACGTCGGCATGGCGTCGAAGCTCAAGCTCGACCGCGGCCTCAATCAGCTCTGGATCAAGGGCGGCCTGATGTACGCCATGCCCATTCGCTGAGGCGCATCCTTTCCTCTCCCCCGCCCCATCCGCGGGGGAGAGAGCAAGGAACGAGCGGGGGCGTTCGTTCGGTTTCGACGGCCGCTTCCGGGTACGCCTCAGGGAGGACGACGGTGACCATCCCACAACCGGCGCTCCCGGCATCGGTCGCAACCGCATGGTGGAACAATGCCGCCGTGCGCGGCGTCTTCTACCAGGTCGCCGTCCTGGCCGGGGTGATCGGACTCGGTTGGTATCTGGTTTCCAACACGCTCGACAACCTGGCCACCCGCGGCATCGCAGCGGGTTTCGGCTTCCTCGGACGCGAGGCCGGTTTCGGCATCGGCGAAAGCCTGCTCGCCTACTCGCCGGCCGACACCTACGCCCGCGCCGTCGCGGTCGGGCTTCTCAACACGCTGATCGTCTCGGTCCTCGGCATCGCCTTCGCGACCGTTCTCGGGACCGTCATCGGCATCGCCCGGCTGTCCTCGAACTGGCTCATCGCCCGGCTGTCGACTATTTACGTCGAGGGCGTGCGCAATATTCCGGTCCTTCTCCAGCTCTTCCTCTGGTACTCGCTCATCACCGAGGCCCTGCCCGGCCCGCGCCAGGCGTTCAATCCGGTTTCGGGAATCTTTCTATCCAACCGCGGCTTCAAGTTTCCGGTGCCGGTGTGGGAAAACGCCCACACGATCGCCGCCGCCGCTTTCGTCGCGGGCTGTCTGGCCGCCGTCCTCATCCATCGCTGGGCGAAGCGGCGTCAGGACCTGACCGGCCAGCCGTTCCCCTCGGTTTGGGCGGGCACGGCGGCCATCGTCGGCATGCCGTTCATCGCCTTTCTCGCCGCTGGCGCGCCGACCGCCATGAGCGTGCCCGAACTCAAGGGCTTCAATTTCGTGGGCGGCGGCTTGATCAGTCCCGAGTTCGCGGCGCTGTGGTTCGGCCTTACGGTCTACACCGCGTCTTTCATCGCCGAGATCGTCCGCTCGGGCATCCAGGCGGTGAGCCACGGCCAGACCGAAGCGGCGCAGGCGCTGAGCCTGACGCGCGGACTTGTGCTGCGCCTGGTCGTCCTGCCCCAGGCGATGCGGGTCATCATCCCGCCGCTGACCAGTCAGTACTTGAATCTGACCAAGAACTCGTCGCTGGCGGTCGCCATCGGCTATCCCGACCTGGTCAGCATCGCCAACACCGCCATCAACCAGACCGGCCAGGCCATCGAGGGCATTGCCATCATCATGGCGGCCTACCTGACGGTGAGTCTCTCCATCGCCGCCTTCATGAACTGGTACAACAAAAAAATGGCTCTGGTGACAAGATGACCGCTCGCGAACCCAACGGACGACATCCGCCCGGAGCGGCCTCCGATATCGAGGAGCCGACGGATACCGTACTGCCGCGGCCGCCGCTCGCCAGCATCGGCATGCTCGGTTGGATACGGCACAACCTGTTCGGCTCGATCCCGAACACCATCCTTACCGTGCTGGCGATATGGCTGTTGTGGGAGGTGGTGCCGCCGCTTCTCAAATGGGGCTTTATTAATGCCACCTGGAGCGGCGCCGATCCGAAAGCCTGCCGTCAGGCCGGAGGCGCCTGCTGGACCTTCATCGGCGAGAAGCACCGCTTCATCCTGTTCGGCCTCTATCCCTACGGCGAGCATTGGCGGCCGCTAGTCGCGATGGCCCTTTTCATCGCCACTTTGGCGGCAAGTTGCGACCGCCGCATGTGGCAGTGGTGGATATTCGTCGTCTGGGCGGCCGTGTTCGCAGTGGCGGGCGTTCTGATGTGGGGCGGTATTCTCGGCTTGACCTACGTCGAGAACGAGCGCTGGGGCGGACTGCCGCTGACTCTGATCCTGGCCATGATCGGCATTGCCGCCTCGTTCCCGATCTCGATCCTGCTGGCGCTCGGCCGGCGCTCCAACCTGCCGGCGATCCGCGCCTTATGCGTGGTCTACATCGAAATCGTCCGCGGCGTACCGCTGATCTCGGTCCTGTTCATGGCGTCGGTGATGTTCCCCCTCTTCCTGCCCGAGGGGGTGACCATCGACAAGCTCCTGCGCGCTCAGGTCGGCATCATCATGTTCACCGCCGCCTAC
>MIAC01000037.1:0-8853 GCA_001830475.1 Rhodospirillales bacterium RIFCSPLOWO2_12_FULL_67_15 | reverse complement strand
CGCTGGCCGACCCATCGTGGCGGCCGTTCTACGTGGAAAGCTACGCCGCGGCGGCTTTCGTATACTTCGTATTCTGCTTCTTTATGTCGCGTTACTCGCAATACCTGGAGCGGGTGCTGCAGGCCGGCATCCGGCGCGGCTGAACCGGAGATATCGCCATGAACGACACCAACACCCCGCCCGCGATCGATATCCACGATCTCAACAAGTGGTATGGCGAGTTCCACGTTCTCAGGAACATCGACCTAACGGTGGCCAAGGGCGAGCGGGTGGTCGTGTGCGGGCCGTCGGGTTCGGGCAAGTCGACCATGATCCGCTGCGTCAATCGGCTGGAAGAGCACGAGGCGGGCGATATCGTCGTCAACGGGATTCGACTAACCGACGACCTCAAGGTCATCGAGGCGGTGCGGCGCCAAGTCGGCATGGTCTTTCAGAGCTTCAATTTGTTCCCGCACTTGACCGTGATCGAGAACCTAACGCTCGCCCCCATCTGGGTCCAGAAGGTACCGCGCCGGCAGGCCGAAGAAACCGCCATGCATTTTCTCAATCGAGTCAAGATTCCCGAGCAGGCGCGCAAATACCCCGGTCAGCTCTCGGGCGGCCAGCAGCAGCGGGTCGCCATCGCCCGCAGCCTGTGCCTGAAACCCTCCATCATGTTGTTCGACGAGCCGACCTCGGCCCTCGACCCCGAGATGATCAAGGAAGTTCTCGACGTCATGATCGAGTTGGCCGGGGAAGGAATGACCATGGTCTGCGTCACCCATGAGATGGGTTTCGCCCATACGGTTGCCGATACCATCGTCTTCATGGACGCCGGCGCGATCGTCGAGCGCGCCGCGCCGAAGGAGTTCTTCGCCAATCCGAAGACCGACCGCGCCAAGCTTTTCCTGAGCCAGATTCTCGGGCATTGAGGCAAGACCGGGCATTCGCCGGAGTACGCCGGCCCGGTCGGGATCAAGCCAAACCCTAAACATCGAAATCGAGGCCGAGGGCACGGTAGCGCTCCGGATCTTCTCCCCACTTCTCGCGCACCTTCACGAACAGGAACAGGTGTACCCGCCGCTCGAGAATCCGCTCCAGCTCGGTGCGCGCGGCCTGGCCGATGGCCTTGATGCGGGCGCCGCCCTTGCCGAGCACGATGGAACGCTGGCCCTCGCGTTCGACATAGATGATCTGCTCGATGCGCACGCTGCCGTCGTCGCGTTCCTGCCATGTTTCGGTTTCGACCGTCGCCCGGTAGGGAAGCTCCTGTTGGAGTTGCAGGTAAAGCTGCTCGCGGGTGATCTCGGCGGCGAGCATCCGTTCGGGCATGTCAGAGACCTGATCCTCGGGAAACAGCCACGGCCCTTCGGGCATGCCGCCGGCGAGCGCGGCGAGCAGGTCGTCCACCCCGTCGCCGGTCTCGGCCGAAATCATGAACACGTCGGAAAAAATTCCGGTGCGATTGAGACGGTCGGCGCGCGCGAGCAGCTTCGGCTTGGCGGCGATGTCCACCTTGTTGAGGGCGAGAAACACGTCGCGCCGCCCCATCTCCTTGAGGCGCGCGATGATGGCCTGGGTGTCTTCGTCCTCGTCCCGCGCGGCATCCACGATCAGCAGCAGGCGATCCGCCTCCCCCGCGCCGCCCCAGGCCGCCGCGACCATGGCGCGGTCGAGCCGCCGGCGCGGCCGGAACAAGCCGGGCGTGTCGACGAAGGCGATCTGGGTTTGGCCGAAGGCGCGGATGCCGAGAACGCGGGTTCGGGTCGTCTGCACCTTGGGCGAGACGATGCTGACCTTGGCTCCGGTCAGCCGGTTGACGAGGGTGGACTTGCCGACGTTGGGCGCGCCGATGACGGCGACGAATCCGGCCCGCCGGGGCGCGTCATTCATGGCTGTCGTCGTGCTCTCGGCGCGCGCAAGTCCGCGGGCCGGGATCGAGGGTCGTGAGCAGGTTTGCGGCCGCCACCTGCGCCGCCGCGCGTTTCGAAGTTCCTTCGCCGCGCGCGGGCGGATATCCCTTGACCGCGACTTCGATTTCGAACCGGGGCGCGTGCGCCGGCCCGCTCCTCCCGGTCTCGCGGTAATTGGGCAGCGGCAGGGCGCGGGCTTGCGCCCACTCCTGAAGCGCGGTCTTGGCGTCCTTGGGCGGCGGCTCGGCATCGTCGAGATGGCTCTGCCAGCGCGGCACGACGAAGGCTTTCACCGCCTTCAGTCCGCCGTCGAGGTAAATCGCGCCGATCAAGGCTTCGCACGCGTTCGCCAGCGACCCGGCGCGGCCGCGAATGCGCGCTTCGGCAGCTTCGCGCGCAAGCTTGAGGTCGCGTTCCAGGTGCAGCGCCTCGGCGATTTCGGTCAGTGTTTCGCGGCGGACCGCGGCGACGAAACGCAGCGCGAGGTTCGCTTCCGTCTCGTCGGGAAAGCGCTCGTAGAGCATACCGGCGACGACCAATCCGAGCACGCGATCGCCGAGAAATTCGAGGCGCTCGTTGGATTCGAGTCCCCCCGCCACACCGGCGTGGGTCAGCGCGAGCCGGAGCAGTTCGGGATCGCGAAAGCGTCGGCCGAGCCGGTTTTCAAGCGAATCCGCGGCGGGCGAAGGAAGGCCGGTCGGCTTGGCCCGGATCGCACGCTTGGAGCCCGTCCGGGATTTTTTGCCCGCCATACGCTCCACATGACTGATTTCAGCGGATGCCCGTGAACATGCGCGATCCGCGAAGCGTCGAAAACCACTCCCACATCTTCCACGCCGATCCGTCCACGGAAAAGAAAATGAGCTCGGCGCGGCCGACGAGATTCTCCACCGGGATCATACCGACTTCGTCGAGAAAACGGCTGTCGCGGGAGCGATCGCGGTTATCGCCCATGGCGAAATAATGGCCGGGCGGAATCGTGAACAAGGGCGTGGTGTCTTGGGACGCGCGTTCTGTCTGCTCGATCACGTGATAGGAACATCCGTCCGGCAAGGTCTCGCGGTAGCGCACCGCACGGCGGACGACGCCGTTTTCGGTGTAGACGGCATCCTCCACCCGCTGGCGCCGGATCGGCTCGCCGTTGACATAGAGCACGCTCTCCCGGAGTTGGATCGTATCGCCGGGAAGTCCGACGATCCGTTTGATGTAATCGGTGCGGTTGTCGGCGGGCAGCTTGAAGACGGCGACGTCGCCGCGCTCGGGGTTGCTGAACCACGCCCGCCCCGGGCCCGGGATCAGCGGCATTCCGAACGGCAGCGAGTAGCGGCTGTAGCCGTAGGAATACTTGGAGACGAACAGGTAGTCGCCGACGAGCAGAGTCGGGATCATCGAGCCCGAGGGAATATTGAAGGGCTCGAACAAAAAGGTTCGAATCACCAACGCGATGACGACCGCATAAACGACGGTCTTGACGGTTTCGGCAAAACCGCTGGCGGCCTTGGGACGGGGCATAGCGGGGGCTTTGAAAAGAGGACCAAACATTCGGGTACAGTACGCCGGTTGATCGGGCGGGGCCCGATCAAGCCAGCGTCCGCCGGCTCTGTCAAGGCATGGCGGAGATGACGACGACCGCCTGCGCCAGCGGATATTCGTCGGTCATCGACACGTCGATACGCATCGCGCCCCCCGGCGGAGCGAGCGCGTTGAGCCGGTCGTGCGCCCCTCCTTCGAGACGGATCATCGGCTGACCGGACGGAAGACTGAAAAGCCGGATGTCCCGCCAGAACACGCCCTGGCGGAACCCGGTGCCGAGCGCCTTCGCGCACGCCTCCTTGGCGGCGTAAAACATGGCGTAGCGCGCGGCCGGGTGTGAACGGGCCTCGGCGCTCGCGCGCTCTTCCTCGGTAAAGCAACGGGCGATGAAGCGGTTGCCGAATCTTTGCAGCGCCCGTTCGATCCGCCGGATGTCGCAGAGATCGGTGCCGACGCCGAGGATCATCGGGATTTCCGCTTCCGGCCGGCGGAGGGTTTGGCCGCAGCGCCGGCCCGGGCTTCGTCCATCAAGGCGCGCATGCGCCGGATCGAAGACTCGATCCCGGTGAACACCGCTTCGCCCACCAGGAAATGGCCGATATTGAGCTCGACGATGGCCGGAATGGCCGCGACCGCGCCGACATTGGCGAAATCGAGTCCGTGGCCGGCGTGGCATTCGAGTCCGATTTTTTCGGCGTACCGGGCGGCGCGGACGAGGCGGTTCAGCGCGCGCGCGCGCGCGCGGCCTTTCGCTTCGCAGTAGGCGCCAGTGTGCAATTCCACCACCGGCGCGCCGACGGCTTTGGCGGCGTCCAACTGGCGCGATTCGGGCTCGATGAAGAGCGAGACGCGGATGCCGGCCTTCGTAAGCGCGCGGACAAACGGCGCAAGGTGGCCGCGTTGACCGGCGACGTCGAGACCGCCCTCGGTGGTGCGTTCTTCGCGCCGCTCGGGAACGATGCAGGCTGCGTGCGGGCGGATTCGAAGCGCGATCGCGTGCATTTCCTCGGTCGCCGCCATTTCAAGATTGAGGGGTTTCCGTCGCGCCGCCAGCATCTCCGCCAGACGGAAAATGTCGTCGTCGACGATGTGCCGTCGGTCTTCGCGCAGGTGCGCGGTGATGCCGTCGGCGCCGGCGGCAAGCGCGAGTTGCGCCGCGCGCAAAGGATCGGGGTGGGCATGGCCGCGGGCGTTGCGGAGCGTGGCCACATGGTCGATGTTGACGCCCAGGCGAAGCGGCCGCATCGCGCCGTCAGCCTCGCGCCCGCTCGATCGAGTTGATCGCCGGGGTCGCCCTGAGCGCCGCGATGATGTCGGTGAGATGCTTGAGGTCCTTGACCTCGATGTCGATCAACATGTCGAAAAAATCCGTCGAGCGGTTGACGATCTTGAGATTCGAGATGTTGCCTTCGTTCTTGGCGATGACGGTCGAAAGATCGCCAAGGCTGCCCGGCACGTTCATCACGGTCAGCGTGACACGGCCGACGTGGACGTTCGTGTCGGTGCTGTCGGTCTCCCAGGAGACATCCAGCCATCGGCCGGGCTCGTCGGCGACGGATTCGAGCTGCTCGCAGTCGATGGTGTGAATGGTCACGCCCTTGCCGGTGGTGACGATCCCGACGATGCGGTCGCCGGGCAGCGGATGGCAGCAGCCGGCGAAGTGCATCGCCATGCCGGGGATCAGGCCGCGGATCGGGACCGGCGGCGGACTCTTGTCGGCCTTGCGGGTCCGGGCCTTGGCGAGCGAAACGACCTTGGCCCAGCCGCCGCGCTTGCGCTTCGAGGCGGGAAAGACCGCCTCGACGACCTCGCGGTGCGTATGGTGGCCGGCGCCGACGGCGGCGATCAGGTCCTCGACGCCGACGGCGTTGAAGGTCTTGAGCACGCCGGCGAGCGCCTTGTCGGCGTATTCATAACCCTCCTCCTTGAACGCGCGCGCAAGAATCGAGCGGCCAAGCTGGAGATATTGATTGCGCTCCTGCAGGCGGATGAAGCGGCGAATGCCGGCGCGCGCCTTGCCGGTGACGACGAAGCGTTCCCAGGTCGGTGACGGCGTCTGCGCCTTGGACGTGACGATTTCGACCTGGTCGCCGTTGGTTAGCTCGGTGCGCAGCGGCATCATCCGGCCGTTGATCTTGGCGCCGACGCAGGTGTTGCCGATATCCGAGTGCACGGCGTAAGCGAAATCCACCGGCGTCGCCCCCAAAGGGAGAGTAATCAGGTCGCCGCGCGGGGTGAAGCAGAAGACCTGGTCCCGGAACATCTCCAGCTTGGTGTGTTCCAGGAATTCCTCGGGACCGGCGGCGTTTTCGAGGATATCGAGCAGCTCGCGCAGCCAGCGGTACTGCCGGCCGTCGCGGCGGTCGGCGCTTTGCTTGTAGATCCAATGCGCGGCGACACCGTGTTCGTCGATGTCGTGCATCTCGCGGGTGCGAATCTGGATTTCGATGCGCTGCTGTTCCGGGCCGAAGACGCCGGTATGCAGCGAGCGATAGCCGTTGGGCTTGGGCGTCGAGATATAGTCCTTGAAACGACCCGGCACGACCCGATAGGCGCCGTGCACGGCGCCGAGGGCGCGGTAGCAGGTCTCGACCGTATCCACCACCACGCGAAAAGCCATGATGTCGGAAAGCTGCTCGAAGGCGATGTTTTTCTGCTGCATTTTGCGCCAAATGGAGTGCGGCGTTTTTTCCCGCCCCGACAGCTCGGCCTTGATGCCGGAGTCTTGCAGCGTCCGATCGAGATGTTCCATGATCCGCTGGGGGATGTCGCCGCCGCGCTCGCGCAGGAATTTGAGCCGGGCGACGATGCTGCCATGCCCGTCCGGATTGAGCTCGGCGAAGGCGAGGTCTTCGAGCTCGCTCTTGACCCGTTCCATGCCGATCCGTTCCGCGAGCGGGGCGTAGATGTCCATGGTCTCATGGGCGATGCGGCGGCGCTTCTCGGGATCCTGGATGTGGCGGAGCGTGCGCATGTTGTGCAACCGGTCGGCGAGCTTGACCAGCAGCACGCGGATGTCCTCCGACATGGCCAGCACCAGCTTGCGAAAGTTTTCCGCCTGCTTGGTTTGGTCGGATTGGAACTCGATGCGAGTGAGCTTGGTGACGCCGTCGACGAGCTTAGCCACTTCGGCGCCGAAGTGGTCGCGCACCTCGTCGAGACCGACGGTGGTGTCCTCGACCACGTCGTGCAGCAGCGCCGTGACGATCGAGGCCGTATCCAGCTTGTAGCCGGTGAGAATGCCCGCGACTTCGAGCGGGTGGGAAAAGTACGATTGGCCCGAAGCCCGCACTTGCGCGCCGTGGGCCTTCATGGCGTAGACATAGGCGCGGTTGAGAATGTCTTCGTCCGCGTTCGGGTCGTAGGCCTTGACCTTCTCGACCAGCTCGAACTGACGAATCATTGGCTGCCTTACCGGGAGCGCCTCCTGTCCGGTCGGCCCGCGCGCAGGCTGCCGGAGTGGACGCGAGGATTACTCCTCGGCCTCCTCCGCGCCCACAACGCCTGCTGCGTCGGCCGCGCCCTCGTTCGCGACACTGGCGGCGCCGGTAAGAGGTTCTTCGGCACCCATCTCGCCCGCGTCGATTTCGCCTTCGTCGAGGTCGGCGTCCTCGCCCATTTCGATCACGGCGGCCGTCTGAGAGGCCTGGGCCATCTGTAGGGTCATCTCTTGCTGCATGGCGGCCATGTCCACGGTCTCCTCGACCGCCGGCTCGTCGCTCTCGACGTTCTTCTGCAGGCTGCGGATCAAAGACTCCTCGATGTCTCCCGTGTTCACGGTCGCTTCCGCGATCTCGCGCAGCGCCACCACCGGGTTCTTGTCGTTGTCCCGTTCCACCGTCAGCGCGGCGCCCGAAGAAATGCCGCGGGCGCGCTGGGCGGCGATCATCACCAGATCGAAGCGGTTCGGAACCTTGAGGATGCAATCCTCGACCGTCACGCGAGCCATTGTTCACAACTCCTTGAATCCAAATACGAATATAAGGCTTCGGCTGGACATCCCGCAACCAAGGCCCGATGCATTGAAACTATATATGGGCACCGCTCATAGGTGGCAAGACAAATGCGCTTATCCCGGGCCAATCGGCGCGGAAAATCAGCGCGGATCGGTTAACCAGACCGTTCGTCGGCCAATTCCGGGAGCGGGCTTTCCTGCTCCCATTCGGTTCCAAAAAGACCTTGAGCGGGAGGCATGCGCAAGACCGCCTGACCGGGAGGGAGCGACCCGGCCAGCCGTTCCGCCGAAAGGCCGCTCACCGGATGGCGCCAGTGCGGCGCGATTTCCAATAGCGGCAGGATGACGAATGCCCGCCCGGCCATCCGGGGATGGGGCAGGCTCGGGCCATCGGCGCCGTTCGACACTTGGCCGCGATAATCGAGAAGGTCGAGATCGAGCGTGCGGTCGGCGTTGGCGACGGTGCGCGTGCGCCCGAAGGCCCGCTCGATCCTGAGCAGAAGGGCGAGAATCTTGGCGGGTCCGAGGTCGGTTTCCACGCCTGCGACCGCGTTGACGAACCACGGTTGGTCGGAGGCCGGCATCGGTGCCGAGCGCCACCACGACGAACAAGCGGAAACTTTCACGCCCGCCCGGCCGAGCGCGGCAAGCGCGGCGCCGCAGGTGGCGCGCGGTGTGCCGAAAACGGACGGAATGTTGGCGCCGATGCCGATCAGGATCAACCGATTGTCCCTTTAATCGTTGGTGTTTCGGCCCGTATCCGGCCCTTGCCATCGGGCCCGGAACCCTCCAAGCTGAAGGCGCCCAAAGAAGATAAGGGCGGATTCCCCGCGCGGGTCGGACTTGCGGGGCTTCCGATAGCACGCATCCATTGAACCCAAGGGATTTGAAACCATGATCTTCTATCCGCAGGAAAAAATCGCTCTTTTCATCGACGGCTCCAATCTCTATGCGGCGGCGCGCGGCCTCGGCTTCGACATCGACTACCGGAAGCTGCTCGAATACTTCGCGGGCAAGGGCAATCTCGTCCGCGCCTTCTACTATACCGCGTTGGTGGAGGACCAGGAGTATTCCCCGATCCGTCCCCTGGTGGATTGGCTGGATTACAACGGCTACACCATGGTCACCAAGCCGACCAAGGAATTCACCGATGCCCAAGGCCGGCGCAAGATAAAGGGCAACATGGACGTGGAGCTCGCCATCGACGTCATGGAGATGGCCCAGCACCTCGACCACGTGGTCCTGTTCTCCGGCGACGGCGATTTCCGCCGGCTGGTCGAAGCGGTTCAGCGCAAGGGCGTGCGCGTCACGGTGGTCAGCACCATCCGCTCGCAGCCGCCCATGGTCGCCGACGAATTGCGCCGCCAGGCCGATACGTTCCTCGAGTTGCAGGATCTCCAGCCGCACATCGCCCGTGCCGCCCGTCCGGCTCCTCCGGGCGGCGAGGCCGTCCGGCTCCTCCGGGCGGCGAGG
>MIAC01000036.1 GCA_001830475.1 Rhodospirillales bacterium RIFCSPLOWO2_12_FULL_67_15 | reverse complement strand
CCACTTCGGCCGCGAAATCGGTTTGTCCCCGCTCGATACCTTCGCCCAACGCGAATCGGGCGAACCCCTTGACCGCGACCGGCGCGCCCGAGGTCTTGGCCGCCCCTTCGATCACCGCCCCGACCCGGCTTTCGCCGTCGACGACGAATACCTGGTCGACCAGGCAAACTTCCTCGTAGAACTTGCGCAGGCGTCCTTCCACCATCTTGGCGACGATGTCTTCGGGCTTGCCCGACGCGCGCGCGTGTTCGCCGAGAACGCCGCGTTCGCGTTCGACGACGGCCGCGTCCAGGCCGTCCCGGCTCACCGCCTGGGGGTTAGCGGCGGCGACGTGCATGGCGAGCTGCTTGGCAAGCCCTTCGAGCGGGCCGGCGGGCGCGCCCGACTCGATCGCGACCAGTACGCCGATCCTGCCCAGCCCGGGCGCCACGGTGTTGTGGACGTAAGCGCCGATGACGCCCTTGTCGGTTTCGAGCGTCGCGGTGCGGCGGACGTTCATGTTCTCGCCGATGGTGGAGATGAGATGGGTCAACTCCTCGGCGACGGTGCGTCCGGTGCCGGGATAGGCGGCGGCCTTGAGTTTCTCGAGATCGCCGCCCGCCTTGAGCGCCAGCTTGGCGAGCATGGCGGCGAAAGCCTGGAAGCTTTCGTTGCGGGCGACGAAATCGGTTTCGCTGTTGACTTCGACCAGCGCGCCCCGGGCCCCCTCCACGGCGACGGCAACCAGGCCTTCGGCGGCAATACGTCCGGCTTTCTTGGCCGCGGCGGCGAGACCTTTCTTGCGCAGCCAATCGACCGCCGATTCCAGGTTTCCGCCGCTCTCGGCGAGCGCCTTCTTGCAATCCATCATGCCCGCGCCGGATTTCTCGCGCAGTTCCTTGACCAGGGACGCCGTGATTGCCGCCATGGCTGGGACTCTCACACGCCCGACGGCGCTTGCGATTCCGCCGCAGGCGCCGTCCCCGCCTTCGCGGAGCCCGCTTCGGCGGGCGAAGGAAGGTCGGCGGGAAGCGCTTCGGGCGGCGGCGTTTCCAAAGCGCCGGCATCCTTGCCGGGGCTGGTCAACTCCGCCTGGATACCGTCGAGGACCGCGCCGACCATCAAATCGCAATAAAGCGTGACCGCGCGCAGCGCGTCGTCGTTGCCGGGAATCGGATAGGTGATGCCCTCGGGATCGCTGTTCGAATCCACCACCGCGACGACGGGGATGCCGAGCTTTCTCGCCTCGGCGACCGCGATCTGCTCCTTGTTGGTGTCGATGACGACGAGGATGTCGGGCAATCCGCCCATCTCCTTGATCCCGCCGAGCGCCCGATCGAGCTTGTCGCGCTCGCGCTGAAGGTTGAGCTGCTCCTTCTTGGTCAGGCCGGCGACGGATTCGGGTTGGGTCAAACTTTGGTCGAGATCGCGCAGGCGCTTGATCGAGTTGGAGATCGTGCGCCAGTTGGTGAGCATGCCGCCGAGCCAGCGATGGTTGACGTAATGCTGGCCGCAGCGCTTGGCCGCCTCGGCGACCTTGTCGGACGCCTGGCGCTTGGTGCCGACGAACAGCACCCGGCCGCCGGCGGCGACCACGTCGCGCACCGCGACCATCGCCTGGTGCAACGCGGGCACCGTCTGGCCGAGGTCGATGACGTGAATGCCGTTGCGGACCCCGAACAGATAGGGGGCCATCTTCGGATTCCAACGGCGGGTGTTATGGCCGAAATGGACGCCAGCTTCCAATAGCTGACGCATCGTGAACGCGGGCAATGCCATCGTTCGGGTCCTTCTCCGGTTGTGCCGCCGCGGGCTTCCCGTCCCCGAGGGGACACCGGAGCGACGTTGCAAGAGCTGGAAAGCCCCGACGCCGCTTCGCCCGCGTGTGAATTTACGCGGGCGTTAGATAGCCCCCAGGACTGGTCCTGGCAAGGGCGAACGAGAGGCTAGATTTCGCTCGCCTCCAGGACCCCGGA
>MIAC01000035.1 GCA_001830475.1 Rhodospirillales bacterium RIFCSPLOWO2_12_FULL_67_15 | reverse complement strand
AAAAAATGTCGTCGCTCATGGGCGAAAGGTCATATGCCCGCCCCCGGCTGTCAACCGCCTCCCCTGGTCAGCCACCGCCCAGGCATTCGGCGAGCGCGCGGACATTGGCCCGCATCAGTTCGAAATAGAGGTTCGTTCCCGGCATGCCGATCGTCCCTTCGGGGTCGAGGACGGCGATTCGCGCGCCGGTTCCCTCGGCCACCGTTTCGGCCAGCTTGGCCGGAAATTGGGGCTCGCGGAACACGCACCGGGCGCGGGTGGCTTTGATCCGCTGGCGCAATGCCGCGAGACTCTTCGGGCCGGGAGGTTTCTCCGGGGCGACGGCGACGGCGCCGATCGCGTTCAGTCCGAAGGCGTCTTCCAGATACTGGTAGGCGTCGTGAAAGACGACGAACGGCCGGTCCTTGACGGGGGCCAGAGCGGTTCGCATCTCGGCCTCGAGCGCGGCCAATCGGTCGTTCAACCGTTGTCCATTCTCGCGGTAGCGAGTTGCGTTCGCGGGGTCGGTCTCGACCAGGGCGGCGACGACGGCGGCGGCGAGGACGCGCGCGTTGGCGGGCGACAGCCAGATGTGCGCGTCCGTTACCCCATCATCGTGATCGTCGCGGCGTTCCCAGGAGCCGCCTCTTCGGTAAGGCAGGCGGCGCAAGCCCGGAATCTCGATCAGTTCCACGATCGTCGCCTTGCCGGCGAGGGCGGCGAGCGGCTTGACGAGGAATGCCTCCAGGCTCTCCCCGACCCAGAACACCAGCCGGGCGTCCGCCAAGGACTTGGCGTCGGAGGGCTTGAGGGAATAGGTGTGGGGCGAGGCGCCGCCTTTGACCAGCAGGTCCGGGGCGGCAACCCCTTCCATGACCGCCGCGACCAGAGAATGGACCGGCGGAATGGAAACCACGACCCGCGGCGTCTCGGCGCGGACGGGGAAAACGAGCGCCAGGCAAAAGCCGGCGAGGAAGGCGGCGGCGGGGACGGCGGATCGGGTCATGGCGCCTTCGAGTCGAAGATCGTCGGTGAATTCGACGGAACGTTATGTTATAAGATAACACCCGGCCGTCAAGCCGAGTGAGGACGCCGATGGCTCGAACCCGCGCGCATAACCCTCGTCCCTTCAAAAGGGAAAAGCACGACCATCGCCGTTGCGTGACGACCGCCCTCGACCGCGCCGCGAAGGTTTGTGCGGCCAAGGGCGCGCGACTCACGGCGATCCGCCGGCAAGTTCTCGAACTGGTGTGGCAAAGCCACCGGCCGGCGGGCGCCTACGACATCCTGGCGGCGCTCGGGCGCAAGCGCGATTACGTGGCGCCGCCCACCGTCTACCGGGCGCTCGAGTTTCTGCGCGCCCAGGGCTTGGTCCATCGGATCGAGAGCTTGAACGCCTTCGTCGGCTGCGAACGGCCGGGCGAACCGCACTGCGGACAGTTCCTGATATGCCGCGCCTGCGGGCGGGCGGCCGAAATGGCCGACGGCCGGATCGAAGCGGCGGTGCGCCGCGGCCTGGCCGAAGCGGGCTTCGCGCTCGAGCGGCCGACGGTGGAAGCCCTCGGGTTGTGTCCGGATTGCCAGCCACCTGCGGAGGCCGGAAATGCCTGAGGGACTCGTGCCGATGCCGCTGATCGAGGCCGACGGCGTTGACGTGGTGCTCGGCGAACATCGAATCGTCAGCAACGTTTCCATGACCGTCGGCCCCGGCGAGGTGGTTGCCCTCATCGGCCCCAACGGAGCCGGCAAGACGACCATGGTGCGGGTGCTGCTCGGTCTTTTGCCGCCTGCGCGCGGGATCGTCCGCCGCCAGCCCGGCCTTAAGGTAGGCTACATGCCCCAGCGCATGGCGATCGACCCGGCCCTGCCGCTGACGGTGGAGCGCCTGTTGCGTCTGGCGGTTTCGCCGGGTGCCGGGGCTACCGCCCGGCTGCTAGAGGTTCTCGACGAGGTGGGAGCCGGGCATGTGGCGGCGGGAGCGATGCAGGATCTCTCGGGCGGGGAATTGCAGCGCGTTCTTCTGGCTCGGGCGCTTCTCCGCGAGCCGGACCTGCTCGTCCTCGACGAGCCGGTCCAGGGCGTGGATGTGGCCGGCCAAGTCGAGCTTTACGCTCTGATCGCCCGCATCCGCGAGCGCCGACAGTGCGGGGTTCTGGTGGTTTCCCATGATCTTCACCTGGTCATGGCGGCGACCGACCGGGTGGTGTGCCTCAACCATCACGTCTGCTGCGCCGGCCACCCGGAGGCGGTGAGCCGCGATCCTGCCTTTATCGCCCTATTCGGTCCCCAAGCGGCGACGGCCTTTGCCATCTACCACCATCACCACGACCACCGGCACGACGCTCACGGCGAAGTCGTGCCCCTGGGGTCAAAAACCGAGACAAGCGCCCATGGATGACTTCCTCTGGCGCGCCCTGGCGGCCGGGATCGGCGTCGCTGTCTTGAGCGGACCGCTCGGCTCTTTCGTTGTCTGGCGGCGGCTCGCCTACTTCGGCGACACGCTGGCTCATTCCGCGCTGCTCGGCATCGCCGTCGGCGTGATCGCCGGCTTCGACTTGACCATCGGGGTGGTGGCGGTTTGCGCTGCGGTCGCGGTTCTGCTGGTATTTCTGAGCGAGGGAAGACAGTTTGCGGGCGATACCGTGCTCGGCATCCTGTCCCACGGCACGCTCGCGCTCGGACTCTTGGCGATCGCGGCGGCCGAAGGCCCTCGGGTGGACCTTGCGGCCTATCTGTTCGGCGATATCCTGGCTGTAACGTATGGCGATCTTCTCGGAGTCTATATCCTCGGCGCCGCCGTGCTCGCCGTTCTCGCCGCGTTATGGCGGCCGTTGCTGGCGGTGACCGTCCACGAGGAAGT
>MIAC01000034.1 GCA_001830475.1 Rhodospirillales bacterium RIFCSPLOWO2_12_FULL_67_15 | reverse complement strand
TCAGCTCCTCCGGGCGCTCGACCTTTTCGAGCGCCTGGTAGATCGGCACCGTGCCGATCGGTACCGGCGCGTTGCGGATGATCCATTCGCGGATGTTGTGGATGTTGCGTCCCGTGGACAGGTCCATGACCGTGTCCGCGCCCCAGCGGATCGCCCACACCATCTTGTCCACCTCCTCGGCGACCGAGGAGGTGACGGCGGAATTGCCGATGTTGGCGTTGATCTTGACCAGGAAGTTGCGCCCGAGGATCACCGGCTCCTGTTCGGGGTGGTTGACATTGACCGGGATGATGGCGCGGCCGCGCGCGATCTCGTCGCGGACGAATTCGGGCGTGACGTGATCGGGGATCGAGGCGCCGAAGCTCTGCCCGGCGGCGATCGCGGCGTATGCGGCTTTGGGGTCGCGCGCGCGCATCTCGTTTTCGCGGATGGCGACGAATTCCATCTCCGCGGTGACGATGCCGGCGCGCGCATAAGCCATCTGCGTCACCGCCCGGCTCCCCTTGGCGCGGAGCGGCCGCCGTCGGATCGGAAACTCTGGCACGAGCTTCTCGGGCGCGACGTTGCCGTTGTCTGCGGGGTGCGGCGCGCGTCCCTCGTATTCCTCCACGTCGCCGCGGGCAGCGATCCACGATTCCCTGATCCGCGGCAGGCCCGTGGCGATGTCGATCCTGGCGGCGGGGTCGGTGTAGGGCCCGGTGGTGTCGTAGACGACCAAGGGCGGTTCGCCCGCGGACGGGTGGAGCGAAATCTCGCGCATCGGCACGCGGATTTCGGGGTGGCGCTCGCCCGCGACGTAGAGCTTGCGCGAGGCGGGCAGCCCCCCGGTGGTGACGGAAATGCGCGGCGGCTTGGCGATGACGTTCATGGCGCGGACTCCTTTGGGGCCCAGCGGATAGGGCCCAGCGGAAGGGTCGGCGGCGGATGGGGAAAGAAGGGCGCCCGCGGGGCGCAAAAGCGTTCCGTTCCCTACGCCGGCATGACCCGGATCAGGTTCTGGGGTTTCCCGCTTGGCGCGGTCTCTCAGCCCCCCATGACTCGAGCAAGTCTCGAGCCAATGGGGCTCCCCCAGGAACTTGCCTTACAATGTGGACCCGGAGCGCGAGCGGGTCAAGCTAGAGCCTATCCCCGCGCAAGCGGGGAGCGGGTAAAGACATGACGGCGCAAGGGGAAAAGGCGGGCGTACTTTTCACCATCGGCTACGAGCGGGCCGCGCTTCAGGGCTTCGTCGCCGCGCTGAAGGCCGCGGGCGTCGCGACGCTGGTGGACGTGCGCGATCAGCCCTGGTCGCAGCGCCCCGAATTCCGCCGCGATGCGCTCCGCCAGCACCTATTGGAAGCGGGAATCGGCTATGTCCACATCCGCGCTTTGGGCAATCCGAAGGAAGGCCGGGACGCGGCGAAAGCCGGCGACGTCGAGGCCTACCGGCGGCACATGGACAATCGCCTCGCCTCGACCGACGGACAGGCCGGGCTCGTCAAGGCCGCCGGGATCGCGCGCGAGGGCCCGATCTGCCTGATGTGCTACGAGCGCGATCCGGCGCATTGCCATCGCTCGCGGGTCGCGGACGATCTCGTCGCGCGCGGACTCGGCGTGCCCGGGCATCTATTCGCGTGAAACGAATTGGATATTCTCAGGCGGCGGCGGTGTCTTCGCCGCCGGCGGCCTGGTCCGGGACGGCGGCGGCGGCCCGGGCGGCGGCGTTGGCATTGGCGAAGGCCTGGCGGAACGCGACCCGGTCCTCGGCGAACTCGAACGAGACGATCAGGTATTTGTGCGAGAGATCGGCGGCGATCTCCTCGAGGCGCACGTGCCACTTGCCCCGGCAATGGCCGAGCAGCCACTTCTCGATGCGCTCGACCGGCCGCGCGGTGCGCAACCCGACGACAAAAGGATACTGGGCCATGTCTCACGCTCTCCGGTTCGCCTGAGTTCAGGAGTAGCCGGAAATCGCTAAGAAATCGTCAACGCGCGCGGGCGAATCCCCGCGCGCATTATATATTGCGCCCCTATCGGGGCGGCCCCTGAGAGGCGGGATCAAGGGCGCTTCGCTTCCTCGACGCGGGTGAAGAAGCGGTCGGTCGCCCGCGCGAAGGCTTGCGCCAGCCGGACCCGGTAG
>MIAC01000033.1:8175-8785 GCA_001830475.1 Rhodospirillales bacterium RIFCSPLOWO2_12_FULL_67_15 | reverse complement strand
AGCGCCGGTTTCGCGCGCGGCCAGCGCCGCGCACAGCGCGGCGTTGCCCCCGCCGACCACGACGACGTCGAAATCCTTCCTCGCCGCGCCTTTTTTGCTCATATCGCACTCGTTGCCGCGGTTGCGGCCTGGGTACTATCGTATAGATCGTCCGTGGCGTTCAAGGAAATCGGCGAATTGGCAATGAACGATTCCAGGAGCATACGGCAAGTTCTGGTCGATCATCTGACCAATCCTGAAAGCGTATTCACGATCGGATCGTTAGGCGCGATCGCGGAGTATCTCCGCGACGCCGGCGAAACAACCCGGGGTTCGCCCGAGGACCTGAACCTCGCGACCCCGCGCGGCGCGATCCGGCTCAGGATTTCGGATGGGATCGTGCCGCTCGCCTATGAAACGATCAGCGCACGCCCCGGGGGCTGGCAGCACGGCGTGCTGTTTTGCCTGCCAGTCGAGATCGGCGCAGGGCGCGGCCGTACCGCCGTCACCCCGCTCGGGCCCGATCGCGAGGCCGTCGCCGCGGCCGACCGCGACGGCGCGTTGTTCGATCTCGGACTCGGCGCCAGCAACGTGGATTTCTGCGTCCGAGTCTCCGATCCCACGCTGGTCG
>MIAC01000033.1:7324-8145 GCA_001830475.1 Rhodospirillales bacterium RIFCSPLOWO2_12_FULL_67_15 | reverse complement strand
TTCTCGAGCCCGGCAATCCGCTGATGAACGCGCTCGTCGATGCAAGCCCTCATCGCGTCGCCCTGTCGGCGCTCGGCCGGATCGAGGTCTATCAGGCGATCGATCGCGCGAAATCGCCCGACGGGCCTCATACCCATGTGCTGCCGAAACTCCTCAAGACCAAGCGAACGCATTCGGCGAACATTCGCGTCCCCGCCGGGTATGTTCCCTGCTTAAGCCTGCATCCGCCGAGCCCGCTGTTCGATCTCATGGGCCGGGCGAAGCCGTTCGACGCCGCCGCTTATCGCGCGTTTCAGCGGCTTCTGGCGCGGTGGGGCGACGGCGAATACCGCCGCGAGAAGGCGCGGGCGATCGCGGCGATCTCCGGAGGCGCCGATCCCACGTCGTATCGGGAGCCGGCGACGCGTCTGGGCCGTTCGGCCGTGCGCATCGCATTGAGACAACAGATGCATGTCGCTCCGGGCGACGAGGGCATCCATCGCTGGTCGGAACATTTCGAGGGCGTTTCGTGACACTACGCTCGAAGGAAAGGCGTATAAACCGCGTCCGTTGCGTTTACTTCGAGTTTGTCCGAACCGCTGCCCTCGGCGCCCGGCCGCAGGCTCACCCTCCCGCGCCCTTGCCGGTGCGGACCAGCATGAGGCGGTCGTTTCCGGATTCCGGCAGCCACACCTCGCCCTGCCGGCCGAGGATCTGGCGCACGGCGGCCCCGCTCGCGCTGCCCGGTACGGCGGCGAAGGTTTCCGAGCGGGGATCGAAGGCCAGCGTCGCGTTGGCACCGAAGTCGCTGACCCAGACGATGTCCTTCTCGTCCACGTAGA
>MIAC01000033.1:4357-7267 GCA_001830475.1 Rhodospirillales bacterium RIFCSPLOWO2_12_FULL_67_15 | reverse complement strand
TCGGCTCATAGCGGCTGATCTGCCCCGTTTGCCATTCGGAGATCCAAAGATTGCCCCGGCTGTCCGACCAGACCCGCCGCGCGCCCTGGTCGGGCGTCGGCGGCTCGAACACCTCGGCCGCGCCGCTCTTGCGATCGATGCGCGCGAGGTAGCTGCCGGCGAGCGAGACATACCAGATTTCGCCTTCCGGCGTGGCGGCGATGCCGTAGGGCCCGCGGCCGCGCGGCGCCTTCCATGCCTGTATCTTGCCCGCTTTCGGATCGAGGCGGCCGTGGACGCCGCCCTGTCCGGTGAACCACAGCACGCCGTCTTTATCGAAGGCGGCGGTATTGAGGTTGGCGTAACCGGTCTCCTCCGGCAGGCGCCAGGTCGCGATCTCGCCGCTCGCCGGGATGTAGCGGACGATGGCGTTGAGGCCGCTGTCGGTGATCCAGGCGTTGCCGTCGGGGCCGGCAATGACACCATGCGGCTGCGAGCCCGGACCCAGCGACACCTGGCGCACCGCGCCGGTGCGGGGATCGAGGATGCCGAGCGCGCCCTGGGCTTGCGCCGTGTACCAGACGCCGCCATCGGGCGCCGGCGCGACATCGTGGGGACGGGCCCCCTTGGGCAGTTCGTAGACCACGGTTTCGAAGGCGCGAGCCGGCTGGGCGAAAAGCGCCGGCAACAGGACGAAAGCCGCAAGAACGAACCGTTTCATGTGAGCCTCCCCGATGATCTCATTCCCGGTACGTCTCCGCCGATATGGACTATATTAAATAGGGTCGGACCGTCGTTTTCCAGGGTGCCGGGAACGCGCGCCGGCCCCGGACCGGAGCAGGCGATGGCTGAGGCGCAAGGCGGTGCGAGTTATTTTCATCGCGGCGGCGAAGAATCGCTGCTCGGCGCCACCATTCCCGCTCATTTCGCCGCCGTCGCCGCCCGTTTCGGCGACCGCGCGGCGGTCGTCTCGCGCCACCAGGGCCGGCGGCTTTCCTATGCCGAGCTCGCGGCCGAGGTGGACCGCGTCGCGCGCGGACTGATGGGGCTCGGCTTCGCCAAGGGCGACCGGGTCGGCGTGTGGGCGACCGACAACGTCGAGTGGCTGCTGTTGCAGATGGCGACCGCCCGCATCGGCGCGGTGCTGGTCAACATCAATCCCGCCAACCGCGCCCAGGAGCTCGCCCATGCGTTGAGGCGCTCGGAGGTGCAGGGCCTCTTCTGCATCCCCGCTTTCCGCGCCAGCGATTACGTGAAGATGCTGGCGGAGCTGATCCCGGAGCTCGAGCGGCCGGCGCCCGCCGCGCTCGCGAGCGGCGCGTTCCCGCACCTGAAGCGGGTGGTCGTCTACGATCCCGCCGATCCGCCCGCGACCCGGCGCCCATATCCCGGATTCGCCACCTGGGGGGACATGCTGGCGGCGGCAGGATCGGTGACGGCGGACGCGCTCGATGCGCACACCGCCGCGCTCGACCGCGACGATCCCATCAACATCCAGTACACCTCGGGCACCACCGGTTTTCCCAAGGCCGTCATGCTGACCCACCACAACATCCTCAACAACGCCTGGTTCGCGGCGCGCGCCATGCGCTTCACCGAGGCCGACCGCCTGTGCGTGCCGGTGCCCTTCTATCATTGCTTCGGCATGGTACTCGCCAACCTCGCCTGCCTCTCGGTCGGCGCCTGCCTGGTCGTTCCCGCCGAGCACTTCGACGCGCTCGCGGTGCTGCAGGCGATCCACGCGGAGCGCTGTACCGCCCTTCACGGCGTGCCGACCATGTTCATCGCCGCCCTCGAGCATCCGCGCTTTCGCGAGTTCGATCTTTCGAGTCTCCGCACCGGCATCATGGCCGGCGCGCCCTGCCCGGAGCCGCTGATGCGCCGGGTGATGAGCGAGATGCATTGTTCGGAAATCCTCATCGGCTACGGCCAGACCGAGGCCTCGCCGCTCACCCACCTCACATCGCCGGCCGACAGCCTGGAGCGGCGCGTTGCGACCGTCGGACGCAACCTGCCGCACCAGGAAGTCAAGGTGATCGCGCCCGACACCAGCCGCACCGTGCCGGTCGGCGAGGTGGGCGAGATCTGCTTTCGCGGCTATCACGTCATGCGCGGTTACTATGGCGACGCCAAGGCGACCCAAGAGGCGATCGATGCCGCCGGCTGGCTGCACTCGGGCGACCTCGGCGCGATGGACACAGAGGGCTACGTGCGGATCACCGGGCGGCTCAAGGACATGATCATCCGCGGCGGCGAGAATATCTATCCCGCCGAAATCGAGGCCCTACTCTTCACCCACCCGGAGATCGCCCAGGCCGCCGTCTTCGGGGTGCCCGAACCATTCTACGGCGAGGAGGTGATGGCCTGGGTCCAGTTGCACGCCGGAGCCAGCGCGAGCGAAGAGGAAATCCGCGCCTTCTGCCGCGAGCGCCTGGCGCACTATAAGATACCGCGCTACGTCTGGTTCGTGACCGAGTTTCCGATGACGGTGACGGGCAAGTTGCAGAAGTTCCGCATGCGCGAGATCGCGGCGGAAAAGCTCGCGCGCCGGGCATGAGTTCGGATTGCGCCGCTTGCCGCGCCCCTCGAATACGAATCCCTTTGCTCGGAATTGCGGGCGATTCCGTCCGAACCGCTGCCGTCAACCGGCGACCGGGCGCTGCGGCGGCGAAATGGGCGGGAATGGTGGCGCCGAGCAGCGGTTCCGCGCCGCCATGCTGACCGCGCGCGAAGGCCATATCGTCTTCGAAAGCTACAACGATTGGCTGCTCGATCAGCGCGAAGAGCGGCGGAAGAAGGGAATATGGAACCACAAGGTCGTGCCTAAAGCATGATGCGGTTACATGTGTTCATCTCGTCATTCCCGCGAAAGCGGGAATCCATCTTTTCAAAAGCGTGGACCCCCGCTTGCGCGGGGGTGACGATTCCAAC
>MIAC01000033.1:902-4331 GCA_001830475.1 Rhodospirillales bacterium RIFCSPLOWO2_12_FULL_67_15 | reverse complement strand
ATGATCGGACATCCGCATGTAGAAATGATCATGGGCATGCGCGCCTGGCGGAAGTGGAAGGAATGCTTTAGCGTCAAGCGCCAATATACCGGGCGGTCGGTGCTTTAGCGCACGTTCGCGCGACAGGTTGTACGCCTTCCAGGCAATGGCCCTATGATCTTCCTGCCGGCCGCTGAAGAGGCTTAAAACCGTGAAACGCGAATCTTCGATCAAACGGGAGCTGCTCGTCGAACAGCTCCCGACGTTCGTCGTGCTGATGATCCTCGGCACCGCTGCGGCCTATGGGCAGCACGGCTTTCTCCCCGGCGGCGACGTCGCATTTCCCCTCGCCCAAGTGCGCGTGCCGATCTGGCATCTCGTCTGGATGGGTTTCTGGACCGGCTACACGATGGCGATCGTCGGCGAAGCCGCCGGCATCTTCGCGCTCCCTTACCAGATGTCGGTTCTGCAATTCACCGCCGCCTCGGTGACGCCGACCACCCAGTTGCTCACGTTCATCAATCCGATCGGCGCTCTGTTCGGCTTCATCCGTAACAAGCAATCGAATTGGGATTTCGCGCTGTGGGTGTGCGTCGGCGGCGCGGCCGGAGCCCTGATCGGCCCGTTCATCCGCCTGACCGTGCTCTCCGATCCGGGACCGTTCAAGATGGCCGTCGGCCTCGCCCTCGCGACCGCCGGAGTTCACCTCTGCTGGGCCGCGTTTCGGCGCGCCAACCGCAGCCAGGGGATCGAGGGCAAGTTCGCGGCCGAAGCCAAAGCCAGCCGCGCCCAGGGCGTCACCCAGCCGTTCGCCATTCCCGCCGGCATCCCGATCGAGACCGTCGCCAAGGAGGGCGCCTATCTCGTGATCGGATTCTGGGGCGAGCGCTGGCGGCTGCACCAGCCGACGCTGTTTCTGATCGGCTTCGGCGTCGCCATCTGCGCTTCGGCCCTCGGCGTCGGCGGCGGGTTCCTCCTGGTGCCGATTTTCGCCGCCGTCTACGCCCTGCCGATGTACGTCCTGGTGGCGGCGTCGATTCCCTTCGTCATCATCCTCTCGGCGGTCGCCATATTCACCTACACGTTCATCGTGCCGTTGTTTTCGGGTTCGACCCTGTACGCGGAATTCGCGTGGGGATTGTTCGCCTCGGCCGGCGGAGTCTTCGGTGCTTGGTGCGCGGCCAAGACCCAGCGTTTCGTCCCGCAGCATTTTCTCAAGCTGATGCTCGGCGGCATCACCGGCATCGCCGGCGTACTCTACGTCGTCGATTTCTTCCACCCCCTTCCCTTCCGGATTTGAGAACGACGAGGAAGACGATGAAACGCGGGCTCCACCTGTTGCCTTACCTGCCGTTCATCGTGCTCGCGATCGCGGTCGTGGTCGCGGCGTACCATATCCGGGTCTATTGGTAAGTCGGCGACCCCGCTCCCGCTCCACCCGGGTCTCGGGCGCTATCGAAATTCCTGCCGGGGTAAAACGGCATCAATGGCTGGTGCCGGCGGAGCGGGTGATCTTGTTGTGGACGTTGTATTTGCCCGAAGGCTTGCGCATGGCGAGGCGCTTGACCTCCTCGAAGGTCGCGGCGTCGTAGACCACGAGCGCGCCGTCGTCTTCCCATACGCTCACCAGGGCGTAGCGGCCGTCGCGGGTGAATTCCACGTGCGCCGCCGTCCGGCCCGGCGCGGGCGTGACCGCGCGCACTATTTCGAGCGTGCGCTTGTCGATCACCTGTAGCGTGTCCTTGGCCGGACTTAGGAAGGAGTCGATCCAGGCGTAGGGCGTGTTTTCATGGCTGCGCATGAAAAACCCCGGCCCCGCCGTCGCAATCCGCTTGATCGTCCGCCAATCCTTCATATCCACGATGCTGACCGCGCCTTCCTTGAGGTGCGGCGTCGCCAGCACGAGCCGGCCTTCGTATTCGAACGTGATGCCGGAGCCGAGGTGCGGCATGCCCGGCAGGGCCACCTCCGCGATCTTGCGCCCGACGTTGAGATTCACCACTTGCCCCCGGCCGCCATCGCGCGAGGCCCCGATCAGGTTGGCGTACGACGGATCGAAGAAGAAATCGTCGATCGATTCCTCGAGCCGGATGCGGCGCACCGGGAAAGGTCCCCGGTCGAAGGCGCCTTCCTTTAGCCCTTCCTCGTGGTTATGAATCAGGCCGACCGGCACCGGCCGGGGATTGTCCGCGTACGAGATTTCCCAGATTTCGGGAATGTCGCGGAGCGCGACGATGAAGCTTTGCCGCGGCGCGGCGTTGTAAACCGCGCTGACCCGCGAGGCGACGCCCTTGTCGCCCGTGACCGCGATCACCTTGCGCACCGAGAAATCGCCCGCGTCCAGGATCACCAGCGTCGGCGGCAGTACGTTGCCGGCGATCAGGGTGCGCCCGTCGGCGGAAATCGCGATGTTGCGGGTGTTGACCGCGACGCGCGCCTCGGCCACCGGCATCAGTCCATAGAGGTCGTATTTCGCCACCCAGCCGTCGCGCGAGGCGAGATAGACGAAGCGGCCGTCGGGCGAATACTTCGCCCCGCCGTGCAGCGCGATCCGCGAGGGGAAGCGCCAGAGCGGCTCGAAGCGGTCACCATCGAGGATGGTGACGTGGTGATCGCCGATTTCCACCACCGTGAACAGGTTGAGGGGATCGGCGGCATGAACCGGACGCCGGGGCAACGCGGTGGCTTCGTTATGGATGATCCTGCTCTCGGCGATTTGCTTTTCGCCCCATTCGGGCACGGGGATCGGCGTGTAGATGAGCTTGGCGAGCGCGGCGATCTCGTCGGTGCCGAGGCGGTCGGCAAAGCCCGTCATCTGGCTCGCCGGCCGGCCGCCGGCGATGATCTGGGCGGCGGCTTCCGGCTTCAGCCGCCCGAGGTTCTCGGGCAGCAGTGCCGGTCCGGTTTCGCCGAGGCGATCGGCGCCGTGGCAGGCGGCGCAATGCTCGCGATAGAGCGCCGGCGCGTCGGGGGCCGCTTCGGCGACGAAGGCCGCGAGCGCCAGCGCGGCTCCCAGGATCGCGCTATTCCGCGGCGACCGCATCCGACACTCCGATTTCGGCATCGGTCAGATAGCACCCGGGGTCCGCCGCCCACGGATCGCCGGTGAGCTTCAACGCGCGGATGCGGGTGTTGCCGCCGCAGATGGCGAAATGGCGGCAGGCGGCGCAGCGGCCCCCGATCGCGCGCGGCCGGCGCTTGAGCCCCGCCAGGATCGGGTCGGAAACGTCCGTCCAGATTTCCGAAAACGGGCGCTCGCGCACGTTGCCGAGGGTGTGATGCCCCCAAAAGGTATCGGGGTGGACGTCGCCGAGGTTGTCGATATTGGCGACGTTGACGCCCGAGGCGTTGCCGCCCCATTGCTCGAGCTTGGCGCGGAGGTGCTCGGCGCGCCCCGGGAACCGCCGCCGGGTCCAATGCAGAAGATAGACGCCATCGGCGTCGTTGTTG
>MIAC01000033.1:0-681 GCA_001830475.1 Rhodospirillales bacterium RIFCSPLOWO2_12_FULL_67_15 | reverse complement strand
CGTGAAGCGCACGCCGACCTTGATCCCCCGATCGCGGCAGAGGCGAAGCGCCGCGAGCGAGGCTTGATAAGCGCCCTCATGGCGGCGGAACCGGTCGTGGGTCGCGCCGATGCCGTCCAGGCTGATTCCGACGTAGCCGTAGCCGGCTTCGGCGATGGCGGCGATGTTCGCGGGACCGATCAGCGTGCCGTTGGTCGAGAGCGCGACGTAGAAACCCTTCTCCTTCGCCCGGCGCGTGAGGTCGAAGATGTCGGCGCGCATCAGCGGCTCGCCGCCCGAGAGAATCAAGGCCGGAACGCCGAAGCGGCGCAAGTCGTCCATGATCCCGAAAACTTCCTCGGTCGAAAGCTCGCCCTTGAAATCGACGTCGGCGGAGAGCGAGTAGCAATGCTTGCAGTTCAGATTGCAGCGCCGGATCAGATTCCAGATCACCACCGGCCCCGGCGGCTCGCGCCGCGGCCCGAGCGGGGTCGGCGCCGCGATTTCCTTCATGAATTGGGTGATGCGGAACATGGTTCTCTTTCACTCGGCGAGACGCAGGCCGGTCTTTTTCAATATGCGGGTGCTGTAGAGCACGTCGTGGGCGCGGGCGGCGTTCCCCAGCGTCGCGGCGATCTTCCCGACCTTTTCCGCCACCTCGGCACGGCTTCGGCCGTGCACCATCGCGAACAAATTGAAGGG
>MIAC01000032.1 GCA_001830475.1 Rhodospirillales bacterium RIFCSPLOWO2_12_FULL_67_15 | reverse complement strand
TTCTCGGTCAGGTGGCGAAACTCCGGAGCGAAAAAGGCGGCACCCTCCGGGTGGTCGGGCATGCCTCGATGCGCACCAAGCCCATGGATCCCGACCGCCATGCCAAGGTCAACGAGGGCATCTCGATCGCCCGGGCCAATGCCGTGGCCGGGCAATTGACGCGGCTCGGCGTCAAGCGCGAAGTCATCGTCGTCAACGCCCGCGGCGACGCCGATCCGGTCTATTACGAGGTCATGGAAACCGGCGAGGCCGGCAACCGGCGGGCGGATATTTATCTCGACTTCTAACCAAGATAATCCGGCCGCCGTCGGCGGCCGTCCCACCGATGGAAGAATTTCAACGCATCCGCCGCCTGCCGCCCTACGTCTTCGCCGAGGTCAACGCCATGAAGGCGCGGGCCCGCGCCGAGGGCAAGGACATCGTCGACCTCGGCATGGGCAACCCGGATCAGCCGACGCCGCCGCACATCGTCCAGAAGCTGGTCGAGACGGTGCGCGATCCGCACACGCACCGCTATTCCAACTCGCGCGGAATTCCGGGCCTGCGCAAGGCGCTCGTCGGCTATTACGCCCGCCGCTTCGGCGTCGAGCTCGATCCCGAGACGGAAGCGATCGTGACGCTGGGCTCGAAGGAAGGGCTCGCCAACCTGGCCTCCGCCATCTCGAGCCCCGGCGACGTGATCCTGGTTCCGAACCCGAGCTATCCGATCCATCCCTTCGGGTTCATCATCGCCGGCGCGTCGGTGCGCAACGTGCCGGTGGCGCCGGACCGGGAATTCATGGCCGCGCTCGAGCGCGCGGTCCAGCACAGCGTCCCGAAACCGATCGCGTTGGTGCTCAACTACCCCAACAATCCGACCGGGATGCTCGCCGATCTCGACTTCTACGGCCAAGTCGTGGACTTCTGCCGCAAACACGGTATCTACGTTCTCTCCGACATCGCCTACGCCGAGATCTACTACGACGTGCCCCCGCCGCCCTCGATCCTCCAGGTGCCGGGTGCCAGCGAGATCGCGGTCGAGTTCACCTCCATGAGCAAGACCTACAACATGCCGGGCTGGCGCATCGGCTTCGCCGCGGGCAACCGCCGCCTGATCGCGGCCTTGGCGCGGATCAAGTCCTATCTCGACTACGGCGCGTTCACGCCGATCCAGGTCGCCGCGGCCGCCGCGCTCAACGGGCCGCAAGCCTGCGTCGCCGAGATCCGCGAGACCTACAAAACCCGCCGCAACGTCCTGGTCGAGGGCCTGAACGCCGCCGGCTGGCCGGCGGCCCTGCCGCCCGCGAGCATGTTCGTGTGGGCGCCGGTCCCGGCGGCCTTCCGCCATCTCGGCTCGCTCGAGTTTTCCAAGCTGCTGCTCAGCGAGGCCGAAGTCGCGGTCGCGCCCGGCGTCGGCTTCGGCGAGCACGGCGACGGCCACGTCCGCATCGGCCTGGTCGAAAACGTTCACCGCATCCGCCAGGCGATTCGCAACATCAAGGCCTTCATCGGGCGCTACGGCAAGGTCATCGCAGCGGACGAACGCCGCCGCGAGCGAATCCTCGCGGCCAATAATTAATGGCGGCGGCAGTCTGTTTTTCGCCCGCCTACCGGCGGGACCGCCGCCACGCCCAGGCGCGCTGACTTTCTCGACCGCTTCCGGTTCTCTTGTTAAGGTGCGGGCATGAACGCTCCGCCGCTCCGCATCGGCATTGCCGGACTCGGCACGGTCGGCCGCGGCACCCTCAAGGTGCTGCGGAACAACGCCGAGCTTCTCGCCTTGCGCGCCGGGCGCGAGCTGCGCCCGGTCGCGGTTTCGGCGCGGACGCGGACCAAGGACCGCGGCGTCTCGCTGGCGGGATTGCGCTGGCACGACGATCCGCTCGCGCTCAGCCAGGACCCCGAGGTCGACGTGGTGGTGGAGCTGATCGGGGGCTCAGGAGGGATCGCGCGCGACTTGTGCGAACAGGCGCTTCGCGCCGGCAAGCACGTCGTCACCGCCAACAAGGCATTGCTCGCGCACCATGGCACCGCGCTGGCGCGCGCGGCAGACAAAGCCGGCCGGACGCTCGCTTTCGAGGCCGCGGTCGCGGGCGGAATCCCGATCGTCAAGGCGCTGCGCGAAGGCCTCGCCGCCAACCGGATCGCCCAACTCTACGGCATCCTCAACGGGACCTGCAATTACATCCTGACCCAGATGCACCGCGAGGGGCGCGAATTCGCCGCCGTGCTCGAGGAGGCGCAAGAACTCGGCTACGCCGAAGC
>MIAC01000031.1:498-9561 GCA_001830475.1 Rhodospirillales bacterium RIFCSPLOWO2_12_FULL_67_15 | reverse complement strand
TTTCCGATGCCGGAGCCGGCGAAGATGCCCATGCGCTGCCCGCCGCAGCAGGTCAGGAACGCGTTCATGGCCCGCACCCCGAGATCCACCTTTTAGCCGATCCGCTGGCGGGCATGCGCCGGCGGCGGGCGGTTGTGAACGCGATAGGGGTGTTCGCCCACCGGCAGCGGTCCCTTGCCGTCGGCCGCTTCGCCGAAGCCGTTGACCACACGACCCAGCCAGCCGACGTCGGGGTAGATGGCCGGGTCGACGTCGCTCACCTCGACCCGGCAGCCGAGCCCCACGCCCTCGATCGGGCTGAACGGCAGCGCGAGCGCGCGGTTGTCCCGGAACCCGATCACCTCGCAGGCGACAGTGTTTCCCCGCCGGCCGATGATTCGGCAACGGTCGCCGACCGAAAGGGCACCTTGCAGACCTTCGATCTCGACCATTAGGCCGACGATGTGGCTGACCCGGCCGAACGCGATTGCGGACGGCAGCCGCTCCAGCTCGTTAATGATGCTGCGGGCGAGATTCAAATTGGCTTCCTTGGGCTCCGCATCGGGATTTTTTGCTTTGGTTTTAAAGGTGCTCCGGATGGCGGCCTGGTCAATATGAAAGGAGGAAAGTTAACCGGCCGTAAATCAAAACTAAAGAAACAGGAACAAAAATAGAACACTAGTTATTGAGGGCTTGATCGTTTTTTTAACAACCTTTATGGTTAACCAACATTAACGTTAGCGATTCGGGAGGCAGCAATGCGGGTCCTGCTCGTCGAGGACGATACGGCAACCTCCAAAAGCATCGAACTCATCCTCAAGTCCGCAGGCATGGTGGTCGATGCCACCCAGCTTGGCGAGGACGGGCTCGAAATCGGCAAGCTCTACGACTACGACATCATCGTTCTCGATCTCGGCCTCCCCGATATCGACGGGATGGAGGTCCTGCGCCGGCTGCGCGATTCACGGGTCAAAACGCCGGTCCTGATTCTTTCGGGCATGACCCAGGCGGAACTGAAGGTCAAGGGGCTCGGCACGGGCGCCGACGACTATCTCACCAAGCCGTTCGACAAGAACGAGTTGCTCGCCCGTATTCACGCCATCGTCCGCCGCGCCGCCGGCCATTCCAACTCGGTTATCCGGACCGGGCGCTTGAACGTCAATCTCGATTCCCGGACGGTGGACGTGGACGGCCAGCCCGTGCATCTGACCGGCAAGGAATACGGCATCCTGGAGTTGCTGTCGCTGCGCAAGGGCACGACCTTGACCAAGGAGATGTTCCTCAATCATCTCTACGGCGGAATGGATGAACCCGAGCTCAAGATTATCGACGTCTTTATCTGCAAGCTGCGCAAGAAGCTGGCCCAGGCGACCGGCAACGAGAACTACATCGAGACGGTCTGGGGCCGGGGTTATGTTCTGCGCGATCCCGACGAAACCGCCGCCGCACCGGCCAAGGCGCGCGCTTCTTGAAAGCGCGCCCGCCCGAATGACATCGCGCGATTCTTAAAAGCGCTTCGGCTTGCGGCTCGACCGGCGCGGCACAAGTTCAACCGAACGAGAGACGAGGATTACGACGCCTTTGCCGCGCCGATTCCAGCCGGGGCGTTGGCTTGGCAATAGACGCCCCGTTGCCCCGGCATCGGCTTGAACTTGTCGGAGATGCCGAGAACCGTCTCCGCGCCGCCGAGGAAAAGCATTCCATCGTCGGGCATCAGCTTGGAGACGTTCTCAAGAATGCGTCCCTTGGTCGGCTGGTCAAAGTAAATCAGAACATTGCGGCAGAAGACCACGTCGAAGGCGCCGAACGGCTTCAGGTCGTGAAGAAGGTTGAGCTCCCTGTATTGGACCATGCCCCGAACCTCGGGCTTGATCTGCCATTGATCCTCCTTCTTGTCGAAATACTTGATCAGAAATTGGATCGGCAGGCCGCGCTGCACCTCGAATTGGGAATACAGCCCGTTTTTGGCCCGTTCCAGGACCTCGCGGGAAAGATCGGTGCCGACGATCTCCCACTTCCAGCCTGCGAACTTGGCCGCCTGCTCCCGGAGAATCATGGCGAGCGAATACGGCTCCTGGCCGGTGGACGCCGCGGCGCACCAGATGCGGAAGAACTTCTTGTCCGCCCGGGCGGCGAGAATGTGCGGGAGCACGTGATCCCGGAACAAGTCGAACGGCTTGGTATCGCGGAAAAAAAACGATTCGTTGGTCGTCATCGCCTCGGTGACGTCGCGGATCAGCGGCTCGGGACGGGTGCGGCGGATGGTGTCCACCAAGTCGTCGAGGCCCTTGAGCCCGCGTTTGCGCGCGACCGGGATCAGGCGGCTCTCCAACAAGTAGGTCTTGTCGCTGGAGAGGACCAGACCGGAGCGCTCTTTCAGCAGCGCGGAGATGAAATTGAAATCCTCGGGTTTCATATGGGCTTGCCTGCCAAATACGCCCTGACGCGGGCGCCGACGTCCTTGAGCGGTATCACGGCGCTGCAAATTCCCGCCGTTGCGACCGCCCCGGGCATCCCCCAGACCACGCTCGAGGCTTCGTCTTGAGCGAAGACGGTTCCGCCGGCCCCGACCACCTCGCGGCAACCTTTCAAGCCGTCGGCGCCCATGCCGGTCAGAATCACGGCCAAGACGCGGCCGTGGTAGATCTTGACCAGGCTTCGCAGCATCGGATCCACGGCGGGCCGGCAGAAACTTTCCGGCGGATCCTGGTTCAAGCGGGTGACAGGCTTGCCATCCTGCGATTCGACCACCATGTGGAAATTGCCGGGCGCCAGATAAATGCGGCCGCTCACGATCGGCTCACCGTCGGCCGCCTCGCGGCATGGCCATTTGCTGTTGCGCTCGATGTGCTGGGCGAGAATGGTGGTGAACGTCGGCGGCATGTGCTGCGTGATCAACACCGGCAGTTCGATCGACGGCGGAATTTCCCGCAGCACCGCGAATAGCGCCGGCGGCCCTCCGGTCGAGCTTCCAATCGCCAGGATGCTGGGCCTGATAGGGCTCGGCGGGCGCAGTTGGATCGGGCCCGGCGGGTAGAGCGACGGCACCGGACGCGGCGGCGCAGCCGGCCGCGGCGCTCCGCCCGGCCGGGGCGTTTCGACCGGACGCGCCGGTTCACCCAGCGGGCGGCGGCGTAATCCCCGCTTCGGCCGCAGGCCGAGGACACGAACCTTTTCCACCAGCTCGCGGCGAAAGTCGTCGCCGCCGCTGATTTCACGGGTCGAAGTCGGCTTCGGAATATAATCGGAGGCGCCGAGTTCCAGCGCGCGCATGCTGGTTTCGGCGTTGCGCGCGGTCAGCGTCGAGGCCATCACGATTCGGACCTCGGGGTCGACTTCCAGCAGCTTGGGTAAAGCGGTCAGTCCGTCCATGACCGGCATTTCGATGTCCATGATGATGACATCGACATCGTGCCGAGATAGCGCGTCGATCGCCATCTGACCGTTGCCGACCGACGCAACGACGGTGATCGACGGTTCGGAGGACAGCATCCGGCTGATGAGGCCGCGAATGACGGCGGAATCGTCCACCACCATCACGCGGATGGCTCCGTCCGACGGGCGATCACCCACCGCCCCGCTCGCGGCGATTTCTGCGGACATTATGAACTCCGGCGCGATCTTAGAGTAGACCGACCTGGGTGAACTTGGTCTGGATGATCTCGCTATCGAAGGGCTTCATGATGTATTCATTGGCGCCGGCTTCGATCGCTTGCTGAATGTGGTTGATGTCGTTCTCGGTCGTGCAGAACACGACGACGGGCTTGTCGCCGCCGGGTAAGGCGCGGAGCTTCTTCAGAAATTCCAGCCCGTCCATGACGGGCATGTTCCAATCGAGAAGAATGCTGTCGGGCAGCTTTTTCTTGCAGGCCTCAAGCGCCTGCGCTCCGTCGGCCGCTTCGGAAGTTTCGAACTTGAGTTCCTGCAAGATCTTGCGGGCGACCATGCGGATGACTTTCGAATCATCGACGATGAGACACGATTTCATGGTTTTCTCTTTGATTTCCAGAAGCCGCCCCGAGTGAGGATCGAATCGATACCGTCGACCGCCTTCGCCTTGCGCCGGGGGCCCTACGCCAACCGGCGCGCCGCATGGGCAACCGTATCGGCCAATGTTGAAACGAGAACCTCGCGGTCGGACTTGGCGATATAGTCGTTGAAACCGACCTCTTTACCCCTGGCCTTATCGCTGTCCTGCGCACGCGACGACAGCGCCACCATCGGCACCGTACTCCAGCGCGGATCGCGGCGCACGTCTTCGGCGAAGGTGAAGCCATCCATCCCGGGCATTTCGATATCGCTGATGATCACGTCGTACATCTGTCCGGATTCGCGTAGTTTGAGGGCGTCGACGGCGTTTTCCACCGCCGTCACTTGCCAACCCGCGACCGAGAGCAAAGGCGACAACAGGGTGCGGAAGAACGGGCTGTCGTCCACCAAGAGCGCCCGCTTCTGCGCGATGGCCCCACCCGTCGCCTCGCCGCCGGAGCGGCTGAACCAGTCGGCGTACGCCTGGGTCAGGTAAAAGCCCGCATCGACGATATCGGTCGCCTTGCCGGCAACGATGGCACTGCCGATGATCCCCGCCAGGCCGGCGGCGAGCTCGACCTTGAGGCGGTCCTCGATAATGTCCACGATCTCGTCCACCACCAGTCCCATGGAGCGGTCGCCATCGGTGAAAACGAGGATCGGCTGGCGCCCCGTCTTTTTCCATTCGTGTCCGGGGTTGAACGGAATCAGCGGCATCAGGTGGTCGCGATACTGGACGACATAGCGGTTGTGCGCGCGCTCGATGGTCTTGAGGTCGATTTCCTCGAGCCGGGCGATGAGCGCGAGCGGGATCGCTTTCAGCTCCGCGCCGCCGGCGCGGAAGATGAGCAGCGACGTCTTTTCCTCGCTGCTGGATGCGCCCGCGCTGGCCGCCTCGGCCGTCTTTTCCGAGCCCATCTGCCCTTGCCCCATGGCCGCGGCGATGCCGTTGGGATCGAGAATCATGATCACGCTACCGTCGCCGAGGATGGTGTTGCCGGAATAAAACGGGATTTCGCGCAGGATCGGCGCCACCGGCTTGACCACGATTTCCTCGGTGTCGAAGACGCGGTCGACGATGATGCCGAAGGTGTAGGCGCCGACTTGGGTGACGACGATGTAGAGGTCATCGTTCCGGGGCACGCCGCCGGCGCCATCGATCTTGAACAGCCCGCGCAGCGACACCAGCGGTAACAAGCGGTCGCGCAGGCGCAGCACTGGTGAGGCGTTGATCATTTCGATTTTGGTGTCCGTCTGGTCCGAGGTCCGCACCAGTTCGAGCACGCTGATCTGGGGAATGGCGAATCGCTCCTGGGCGCACTCCACCACCAGCGCCGAAACGATGGCCAGCGTCAGCGGGATCTTGATGGTGAAGGTGGACCCCTTGCCCCAGACCGACTTCATCTCGATGGTGCCGCCGATTTTCTCGATGTTGGTGCGCACCACGTCCATGCCGACGCCACGCCCCGACACCGATGTCACCTTCTCGGCGGTCGAGAACCCGGCCTTGAAGATGAACAGCATGATTTGCTGCTCGCTCATGCTGTCGAGCTCGGCCTCGGTGGCGATGCCGTTGGCGACCGCCTTGGCCCGAATTTTTTCCACGTTCAAGCCACGGCCGTCGTCGGCGATCTGGATGATGATGTGACCCCCCTCGTGGAAGGCCTTGAGGACGATCGTTCCGGTCTCATCCTTGCCGGCCTCGCGCCGGGCCTCCGGCATTTCGATCCCGTGGTCGGCGGAGTTGCGGACCATGTGCGTGAGCGGGTCCTTGATCAACTCCAAAACCTGCCGGTCCAATTCGGTTTCCGCGCCCTGCATGACCAGCTCGATCTTCTTGCTCGTTTCGACCGAAAGGTCGCGGATGATTCGCGGCAGCTTCGCCCAGGCGTTGCCGATCGGCTGCATGCGGGTCTTCATCACGCCTTCCTGGAGATCCGAGGTGATGTGGCTGAGTCGCTGCAAGGGAATCTTGAACTCGCTGTCTTCCTGGCCGCGCACCATCTGGAGAAGCGCATTGCGCGTCAGCACCAATTCGCTCACCAACGTCATCAGGGCTTCGAGAACATCGACGCCGACGCGAATCGAGGCTTGCGCCGCGGCCGACTCCTTGGCCTCTTTCGCCTCTTCCTTGGCCGGGATGGCAGGCTTGGCCGCCGCCGGAACCTTCGCCGGAGACGGTGCGGCGGCGGGCGGCGGCGCGCTTTTCGCTTCCTTCTTTTCCTTGGCGCGTTCGGCCGCCATTTGGGCGGCGATCTCCGCATCGGTCGCGCCGCGCTTGCCGGCGGCCTGCGCTGACATCACTTCATCGAGAAGATCCTTGGCGACGGGGAATCCGCGCGCATCCGTGACCGGCCCGCCGCCGGGCGCAGCCGCGGTCGCAGGTGCCGGTGCAGTGGGCATAGGCACGGCCGGCGCAGACGCGGCGGCCGCGGCCGTCTTGCCTTCGGCCATGGCATTGAGTTCCGCGATCAGCGCCGAATCCTCGCCCTCGGGTTCGGAACCCTTGGCCTCGAGTTCACCCAGCAGCATGCGGACGCGGTCGATGCACTTGAGGATGAGGGTCACCGCTTCGGGCGTCACCGACAAAACACCGTCGCGGAACTTGCCGAGAACGTTCTCGCCCGCGTGGGCGACCGACTCGAGCCTGGGCAGGCCGAGGAAGCCGCAGGTGCCCTTGATGGTGTGCACCAAGCGAAAAATGTTGCCGAGGATGGCAGTATCGCTTGGGTCTTGCTCGAATTTGACGAGTTGGACGTCGAGAATCGAAAGACTTTCAGACGTTTCGGTCAGAAATTCATTCAGAAGGTCGTCCATGGCCGGGATTTCCTTGCAGCAGGGCGTCCTGCGCGCCAATGCGGAATTCGTGGTTATGACAATTATTTATCAGCATTCGGCGTTCCTTGCCCAGGAGAAAAGATTGTGCCGATGGCCCCAGCTTACAAGGCAATTCGCCGCTTCCATAGTCAGGTTTATCCCTTAAAGCGAAGCCCGATCCCGGGGGAGAAGAGCCGCGAGACGGACCATGTCTTCGCCGGTGGCCAGCTCCACTTTTCTGCCCATGGCCCCTGCCAGGATTCCGGCCCACAACGCATGGACCTCGCGCGGAGAGATTGTTTCGGGCGCGCGGGAGCCTGCGAGCGCGGCGGCGAGTTCGGGCTTCACGGCCGCGCCCGCTCCCGCCGCGGTCAGGCTGATCCCGATCCCTTCGGCAAGCTCGGCCGCATCGACATGAACCGTGCCGCCGCGGGGAAGCGACCCGGCGCCGACCATCACCAAAACTAGAACCAGCCGGACGCTGTCCGGAGCAAGCCGCACCCGTGCCGCCGCGCCCGAGGGTGGCGCGAGACGGACCTGACCTCCGGCCAGCATACCTTCGGACAGGGCAACCACGTCCGCGAGCGTCTGGGCCGGCGCGTTCGCGCCGAAGGCGACACGAAAAAAAGCGATGCACGCGTTCGCTTGGCGCGCGCTTTGTCCGATCAAGGCCAGCGCCTCGGCATCCGCGCCCGAGGGGCTTTCGGCGACGAGGTCGGCGCCGTTCGCGATCGCGCCCGTGAGTCCGGCGAGATCGTGGCACAGGCGGGAACAGACCAGCTGAGCGAGGAGAAGATCGAAGCGCGCCGCCATAAGCGATCAGCGGTTCTCGCCAAACAACGCCTGGGCAATGGCGAGCACCTCGGGGCTGCCGTCGGTGTTGCCGGCCAATTTTGCCGTGCGCGCCTTGATTTCGTCGCGGATTTCGGCGGCGACCGATTCCGGCGGAACGTTGGCGTGGCGGGCGAGAACCGCCACGATCGCCTGGAGCGCGAGAATATGGGCCGCGAAGCTTTCGGTTTCCTGGGCGCGCTCGGTCGCGGCTCCGGCAAAACTCGCCAACTGCTCGGCGATGCCTTTCAGGCTCCCCTCGATCTCCTGGATTTGGCGGAGGAACCCCTGCGCCTCGAGCTCGCCGAAAACCGCGTGTGCGGGGTTGCCCGGCATCGCGTTCCCCGGTGTCGTGTCCTTGGTCTCATCCACTGATCCTTCCTCCCTGCCCCGAGGGTCACGGCAAATGCCCGTTCCGGCTCAGAATAGACCCCCGGGATGCTCCTTGTCATGAACGATGGCGGGGGACCCGTACCCTGCGAATCGCCCGGTTGGCGGAAAGTCCTTCCCCGTCTACAATGGCCTTCATCGGCCGGGCTAAGTACGAGTCCCGCGCCGGCTTGTCCGGAGGGTATCATGAAGTCGGTATTGCAAGGTCTCGCCGCCGCCGTCGTCATCGCCGTGCTGGCCGGAGTGGTCCTCAACGTCACCGGCCAGAGCAGCGCGAACAAGTTCTCAACCGCCAACACGCGCCTCTAACAAATCCCGTCTTTCAGGCGGCCAGGGCGAGCAGGCACAACCACAATCCGCCCGCGAGGTGAATGGTGAGCGTCAGCTTGATGGCACGGATGAGCGATGCGCGGGGGCCGTTCAAGCCCGCCGCCGCCGACGCCGAGGCAGCAAACAGCACAGCGGGGACGACGAGTCCCCACGCTGGCAAACGATCGAACCACACGCCGACTCCCAGCGCAAACAGGGCCGCCGCCTGCACGGCGAGATAGAGGGCCTTGATCCCGCCTGGGCTTAAGCGCACGACCAGGGTGCGCTTGCCCGCGGCGGCGTCGGTGTCGGCGTCGGGCACTTCGTTGGCAATCAGAACCGCGGCGATCCAGCACCCGAGCGGCAACGACAAAAGCAACGCCTGCGCGGTGAACGCGCCCGCCTGGAGCCAGGCGCCGCCCACGACCGGCAGAACGCCGAATCCGATTGCGACAGCGATTTCGCCCAGGCCCCGGCCGGCGAGCTGCACCGGCGGCAGGGAGTAGAGAATCCCGAGCGCGATTCCGATCGCGCCGAACAGAAGAACGGTTGCGCCTTTAAGGGCGAAAAGGACGGCTCCGAGCAGACCCCCGACGCCGAGGAGGGCGAAGGCGAGCGTCACCATCTCGCCCCCGTTCATCACGCCGTTCTGGATGAAGCGCGAACCCCCGGTGAAAGGATGAATCCGCTCGGCATTGGCTTGGTCTA
>MIAC01000031.1:275-375 GCA_001830475.1 Rhodospirillales bacterium RIFCSPLOWO2_12_FULL_67_15 | reverse complement strand
TCGAGGATTCCGGTGAGTTTGGCTCCGGCCGCGGTCCCGACCACGACCGGCAGGACCGAAGCGGTGAAGAACATCGGCCGGGTCGCGAGGAAAAGCCGTT
>MIAC01000031.1:0-267 GCA_001830475.1 Rhodospirillales bacterium RIFCSPLOWO2_12_FULL_67_15 | reverse complement strand
CGAAGCGGCGAAGTTCCTCCCAGAGCGGCGACGGTCGGTTCGTTCAAACGGCTGGCTTTCCGCTCGGGTCAGGCTCTAGCAGGCTAGTGACTGCCGCCCTTCATTTCCGCGACCCAAAGGTGATGATGCTCGCGCGCCCAGTTCTCGTCCACGTGGCCCGTGGTGACCGCATCCAGCGCGCCTTCCATCCCGATCGTGCCGAGATAAATATGCCCGAGGATCAGCGCGATCATGATCAGGGCCACGATCCCGTGCCCGAGTAGGGCG
>MIAC01000030.1 GCA_001830475.1 Rhodospirillales bacterium RIFCSPLOWO2_12_FULL_67_15 | reverse complement strand
CCCGGTCCGATCGCGAACCTCCACGGCGTCCCCGGCCGAGAAACGCCATCGTCGCGCCATAAACGCGCTACTTGTTCAGAGGTTCCTTAATGCAAAAATTACGTCAATCAGAAAAAAGATCGTTGGCGAGAACGGAATCTTACTACATAGGTGTTTTAACGATCTTGTGATGGCTATGAAATATCCGACAGATACCGCGTTTTATTGCTACAGGGCCATTGAGTCGCTCCGGCATCACTGCGGAGAGAAATATGGAATCGACAAAGAAGACAAAACGACTCAATGGCAGAAGTTTAGAGAATGCGTTCGTTGTGATGAAGAGACTATTAACTTTGTTAAACGTGCCGCAGGCCCATTACGTCACGGTGAAATTACGCCGGTGACTTCAGATGATCGTGTAGAACTATTTAGAAGAACATGGGATATCGTAGACAATTATCTTGAACATATATGAAAATATAAATGCAATTTAGTTTACCCCCTACCCCTTCCCCCGCATCAGCCTCGCCTGTTCGCGCTTCCAGTCGCGTTCCTTGATCGCCGCGCGTTTGTCGGCCTTGTGCTTGCCGCTCGCGAGCGCGAGATCGAGCTTGGCGCGGCCGCGCTTGTTGAAGTAGATTGAAAGCGGCACCAGGGTTTTGCCTTCGCGCGTCACCGCGCCGAGCAGCTTTCGCATCTCGCGCTTATGGACCAGGAGCTTGCGCGGCCGGCGCGGTTCGTGGTTGAACCGGCTTGCGGGATATTCGGGGATGTGGGCGTTGAGAAGATAAAGCTCGCCGTTTTTCTCGCCGGCGTAGGCCTCGGCGATGCTGGCGCGGCCCTCGCGCAGCGACTTGACCTCGGTGCCGGTCAGTTGGAGTCCGGTTTCGAGCGTGCTTTCGATCAGGTAATCGTGGCGGGCGCGCCGGTTCTGGGCGGCGAAGCGGCGCGGCGCGGCGTCTTTGGCCATCCGTTTAGTTGAGCAGGCCGGTGGCCTGCATCGCGCGGCGGACCTTTTCCCGCCCCGCCGCGGAAAGCGGAGCCAAGGGCAGGCGCACGTCGGGCGCGCATTTGCCGAGCAGGTGCGCGGCGTACTTGGCCGGCGCCGGATTGGTTTCGCAGAAGAGGTCGATGTGCAGCGGCATCAGCCTTTGCTGCAAGGCGATCGCCTCCTGCGTCTTGTTGGCTTGCCAGAGTTTTTGCACCTCGGCGCACATCCGGGGCGCGACGTTGGCGGTGACTGAGATGCAGCCGTGCCCGCCGCCGGCGAGGAAGTTCACCGCGGTGCCGTCCTCGCCCGACATCTGGCAGAACTTGTCGCCGATCGCCATGCGCGTTTTCATCGGCCGGGTCAGGTCCATGGTCGCATCCTTGACCCCGGCGATATTTGGGAGCTTGGCGAGCCGCGCCATCGTTTCGACCGACATGTCCACCACGCTGCGCGGCGGGATGTTGTAGATGATGATCGGGATGTCGACCGCGTCGTGGATCGCCTTGAAATGGAGGTACATCCCTTCCTGGGTCGGCTTGTTGTAATAGGGCGTGACCACCAACGCGGCGTCGGCACCGGCTTTCTTGGCGTGGCGGGTCAGCGCGATCGCCTCGTCGGTCGAGTTGGAGCCGGTGCCGGCGACCACCGGGCGGCGGCGCCCTGCGGCCTCGACGCAAAGCTCGACCACGCGCATGTGCTCTTCGTGGTCCAGCGTCGGCGATTCGCCGGTGGTGCCGCACGGCACCAATCCGTCGGTTCCTTCCGCGATCTGCCATTCCACCAGCGCCTGGAACGCGGATTCGTCCACATGGCCGTTCTTGAACGGCGTGACGATGGCGACGAAGGAACCCCGAAACATGACAATCTCTGGTTTGTTAGCGATATTTGAACACTTCGGGCGGACGATACCGCCCGAGCGAGGATGGGGCAAGCGGCCGGGATTGCGGCTTCCGCCCCCGAACGGCCCTTGAGCGCCGGCCCGGCCAAAGCCTAGAATCCCCGGCGACGGACCTTCGGGAGAACGGATGATCGTGCATCTTTGGCGAACGACGCCCGCCGCCTTGCTCGCGGGTTTCCTGTGTTCGGCCGCTCCTCTCGCGGCTTTCGCCGCGAGCCCGGCCGCGCTCCCCCCCGGTCTTTTCGCCCACGCCTCCGACGCCAAGATCGCGCACACCGCGTTTCAGGCGGTCGGCGCCGGGCAATGGGCCAAGGCCGAACTCGCCGCCCGCGCCGCCAAGGACCCGATGCTGCTCAAGCTCGTCCAATGGCTCGGGCTGGTGCGCGAGGGCGTGCCGGTGCCTTTCTTCGGCGTCGCCCGCTTCTACGAGGAGAACCACCACTGGCCGATGCAGACCCAGCTCCGGCGCCGGGTCGAGGAATCGATCGGTCCGGACGTGCCCCCCGCCGCCGTGCTCGACTGGTTCCACCGCCATCCGCCGGGCAGCGCCATCGGCAAGATTCGCTACGCCGAGGCCTTGCTGGCGACCGGCACGCCCGAACGCGGCAAGGCGCTGCTCCGGGAAGCGTGGGTCTCGGGCTCGTTCCCCAAGGCGCAGGAGCGCGCGATCCTGAAGCGCCACGGCAAAATCCTGACCAAGGAGGACCACGCCCAGCGTCTCGACCGCCTGCTGTGGGACGGCAAGGTGGAGGAAGCCCGTCGCCTGATGTGGCGGGTGGATCCGGCCAAGCGCGCGCTGGCCGAGGCTCGCCTCATGCTGCGCCACCGCCAGGGTAACGTGGATCGCTTGGTCGCGCGCGTGCCGCCGGAGCTGCAACAGGACCCCGGGCTGCTGTACGAACGCGCGCGCTGGCGCCGCGTCAAGGGCAAGTACCAGGAAGCGCGGGAGATTTTCGACAACCCGCCCCAGGACCTGGAGCGTGCCGATCTCTGGTGGCAAGAGCGCGCCATCCTCGCCCGCCGGGGTTTGCGCGAAGGGTATATCGGCGACGCCTACCGGCTGGTCAAGGCGCACGGCCTTTCGCCGGCGCAGACCGCGCCCTACGCCGAGGCCGAATGGCTGGCGGGTTGGATCGCGCTCCGCTTCCTGCAAGACCCCGCGATGGCGATCGATCACTTCAAGGCGATGCACGGGGCGGTCGTCTATCCGGTGAGCAAGGCGCGCGGCGCCTATTGGATCGCGCGCGCGGCCGAAGCGATGAAAAATTCGCAGGAAGCCGCGACCTGGTATGGCACCGCCGCGACCCAACCCACCGTTTTCTACGGCCAGCTCGCGGCGGCAAAACTCGGAATGGATGCGCGGCTCAAACTCCCGGTCGAGCCGGAACCGACCTCCGGCGAGGTCCAGGATTTCAAGGCGCACGAACTCGCCCGCGCGGCGCGCCTACTCCACGCGCTTGGATACAGCGACGAGGTGCGGCCCTTCATCCTCCAGCTCGCCGAGGTCAAGGACACTCCCGGCTGGCGGCGTTTGGCCGCGGCATTGGCGCGCGCCTTGCAGCGCGAGGAAGTGGCGATCCAGGTCGCCAAGCGCGCCAGCCGCAGCGGCGTCGAGTTGGCCGAATCCGGCTATCCGACGCTGCGCCTGCCGGCGTTGCCCGCCGATGGCAAGGGACGATCTCTGCCCGAATCGCCGCTGGTATTCGCGGTCGTGCGCCAGGAAAGCGCGTTCCAGGCGGACGCCGTCAGCCGCGCCGGCGCGCAAGGGTTGATGCAATTAATGCCCAAGACCGCGAGCGAAACCGCCCGCGCGCTGAAAATTTCGCACAGTCCAGGCCGCCTGTCGGAACCGGAATACAATCTGAAGCTCGGCCAAGCCTACTTGCGCGATGTGATCGCCGAGTTTGAAGGCTCATACGTACTGGCGCTGGCGGCCTACAACGCCGGACCGAAACGCGCACGCGAGTGGCTGAAGGCTCATGGCGATCCCCGCACCGGGGTCGAGGACGCCGTGGATTGGATCGAGATGATCCCCTTCGAGGAGACCCGCAATTACGTGCAGCGGGTTCTGGAAAACCTCCAGGTCTACCGGCTCAAGGGCAACGGCGGCTCGCACGCGGCCGAGATTGCCGAGCGCGACTTGAAACGCTAAGAAATGCCAATGGGCAAAGTCGTCAATCCGCTTCGCGGCATCAAAGCGTGCATGTTCGACGCCTACGGTACGCTGTTCGACGTGGCGGCGGCGGCCAAGGCCGCCGCCGACGATCTCGGCGACAAGTCAGGGCCGCTCGCCGATATCTGGCGGACGAAGCAGTTGCAGTACACCTGGCTCAGGAGCCTGATGGGAGATTACGCCGATTTCTGGAAGCTGACCGGCGACGCGCTCGACTACGCCTTGGCGGCGACGGGGATGAAGGGCGATCCGGCTTTGCGCCGGAAGCTGATGGAACTCTACCGCAACCTGGACTCCTATCCCGACGCCGCCGCCTGCTTGCGCACGCTCAAGCAGGCGGGCTTCAAGACCGCGATCCTCTCCAACGGTACGCCCGCGATGCTGCGCGCGGCGGCGAAGAGCGCGGGCCTTGCTCCCCTGCTCGACCATGTGCTGTCGGTGCATTCGCTGAAAATCTACAAGCCCGATCCGCGCGTCTATCGTCTCGCGACCAAAACCCTCAAGCTCAATCCGGCGGCGATTTGCTTCGTCTCCTCCAACGCCTGGGATGCCTGGGCCGGCGCGCGCTTCGGCCTGCGCTCCGTCTGGATCAACCGGACCGGCGCTCCGCCGGAAAACCTGCCGGGCAAAATCGCGGCGGAAGCGCGGGTCCTCGCCGACGTACCGCGCCTGCTCGGTTTATGACGGATACGGCTTCGCCCCCCTTCCGCGACCGACGCTTCACCAGCCGCGACGGGCTGAGCCTTTACTTCCGCGATTCCGGCGATCCGTTCGCGCCGCGCACGCCGGTATTGTGTCTTCCCGGCCTGACGCGCAATTCGCGCGACTTCGGCGCGATCGCCCGGCGCTTGGCTGCGACGCGGCGGGTGCTGTGCCCCGATTACCGCGGTCGCGGCCAGTCCGACTACGATCCCGATTGGCGCAACTATCACCCGCGGACCTACCTCGAGGATATTCGTCATCTCCTCGCCGTCGCCGGCGTCGGCCGGGTGGTAGCGATCGGAACGTCCATGGGCGGGATCCTTGCCGCCGGTATGGCGGTGGCGATGCCGGCCGCTCTGGCCGGCGCCGTGATCAACGACGTCGGCCCCGAGATCGGCATCCGGGGGTTGGATCGCATCGTCGCATACATGCAGGACGCCGGGCCGCTTCCCGACTGGAACGCGGCGGTGGCGAAGCTGCGCGCGAATTTTCCCAACCTGCCAGCTTACACCAACGGCGATTGGCTGAAGATCGCGCAAGCCACCTATCGCGAGAACCACGATGGCCTGCTCCGCCCCGACTGGGACGTGCGGCTGGTGAAACCGTTGCTGACAAGCGGCACCGGCGGTTATAACTTGTTGGCGCTGTTCTCAGCGCTTCGCGCGGTGCCGGTGTTGCTGGTGCGGGGCGAGCGTTCCGATGTCCTCCATGCGGATGCGTTCGAGCGTATGGGTGCGCTGCTTCCCTCCGCGCTGCGGCTGACGGTTCCCGGCGTCGGCCATGCGCCGAGCTTCTCCGAACCCGTCGCCAAGGATGCCCTCGATGACTTCCTCCGTTCCCTCTGAGTTGCCCACCTACGACGACGTCAAGGACGCCGCCGGACGCCTGCACGGACTCGCGATCGAGACGCCGCTGCTCGAATCTCCCCTGTTCAACGACGAGCTCGGCTTTCGCCTGCTGATCAAGGCCGAGGTGCTCCAACGCACCGGCTCGTTCAAGTTTCGCGGCGCCTACAACCGCGTCTCCCGCCTTTCGCCTGAGGAGCGCCGGCGCGGCGTGGTGGGATACTCGTCGGGCAACCACGCGCAAGGAGTCGCGGCGGCGGCGAAGCTGGTCGGAACTCCGGCGGTGATCATCATGCCCAAGGACGCGCCGGCGATGAAGATCGCCAACACGCGGGCTTATGGCGCCGAGGTGGTTCTTTACGACCGGGTGAACGAGGATCGCGAAGCGATCGGCGAAAGGATTTCCCGCGAGCGCGGCCTGACCCTGGTCCATCCGTTCGACGATTTTCACATCATCGCCGGCCAGGGTACCGGCGGCCTCGAGATCGCGCGCGCGGCGCGCGCGCGAGGGCTGCGTCTCGACGCGGTTCTGGTGCCCTGCGGCGGCGGCGGCCTGACCGCCGGCCTTGCGCTGGCGCTCGCTGAAGAATCGCCCGGCACCGAGGTTTGGGCGGTGGAGCCCGCCGGCTGGGACGACTGGAAACGCTCGTTCGCGTCGGGAAAGATCGAGCGCGCCGGCGGACACGGAAGTCCGTTCTGCGATGCGCTGCTCACGCCTTCGCCCGGCGTGATGACGTTTGCCATCAACCGCCGCCTCGTCCGTGGCGCGCTCGACGTGGACGACGCGGCGGTGATGAAGGCGATGGCGCTGGCCTGGCGTCACTTCAAGCTGGTGGTGGAGCCGGGCGGCGCGGCCGCGCTCGCCGCGGTTCTGACCGGGGCGCTGCCCGTCAAGGGCAAGACGGTTTGTGCGGTCTGCTCGGGCGGAAACGTGGAGGCGGCCGTATTTCGCACCGCGCTCGAACGGTTCGCTTAAAGAGGTCGGTCAGCCGAAATGTTTCTTGCCTTCGGCGGAAGCATCCTTGCCGGTAATGCGCGCGAGAGGAGATGGAGGGACTTCCGCCGCCGCCGGCTGGGAGGAAATCGCGCGCGGATCGGTCATGTGCTTGCAATGGCCTTCGATGAATGCCCCGTTCTCGATCGACATCGACTCGTGCAGAATGTCGCCGACGACGTGCGCGGTGCGGGCCAGGTGAACGACGCGCGATTTGATCAGGCCGTTGACGCGGCCGTGAATTCGGACCTGTTCGGCGAGAAGTTCGCCCTTGATGTCGGCGCTTTCGCCGACCAGGACCGACTTGGCGCGGACGTCGCCTTCGACCGTGCCGTCGACCTGAATCTCGCCCTGGCTGGAGATATCGCCGACGACGCGCATGTCCGAGCTGAGAATGGACGGCGTGGGCGCGGGCGGCGGCGTGCCGGTGGAAGGCGGCTTTTTACTCCTTGAAAACATGACGTCCGGCCTTGATGAAGTTCATGGGGTTCTTGGGTTTGTCCTTGAACATGATTTCGTAGTGAAGGTGCGTGCCGGTGCTGCGCCCCGAGTTCCCGACCAGACCGATGACCTGGTTAAAGACAACTTTGTCCCCTTTTTTCACCATGGCCTTGTCGAGATGGCCGTAACGCGTGCGGATGCCGCTGCCATGATCGATCTCGATCAGGCGGCCATATTTGTCCTGGTAGCCCGAGAACGTGACCACGCCGATGGAGGTGGCATGCACCGGCGCGCTTTTGGGCGCGCTGAGGTCCACGCCGTAATGAGCCGCCCACATGCCATTGAGGGGGTCCATACGCTTGCCGAAGGGGCTGTTGATGGCATAGGTGGCGAGCGGCGCGGCGAGCGGAACGCGCTGCATCACGGCTTGCAGCGATTCCCAGCGCGAGAGTTGGCGCGACAGCACCTCCATCTCGGTGGCGATCGGGTCGGATTCATCCTCGCTCGCCGGAGAGGTGTATTTGACGGGGATGAAGGGTCCGCCCTGCCCCTTCCGGCTCTTGGAGTCGGACGAGGCGAGCAACTGGTTGGGATCGAGCCCGGCGATCTGGAGGACCTTTTCGGTCGATTCGATGAACCCCGAGGTGCGTTCGGCGAGTTGGCGGACGGATTCGAGTTGCGTCTCGCGTATGGACGCAAGTCTATTTTCCGTCTCGCGCATCTGGCGGCGCAGGTTGTTGGACTCGAACAAAGCCTGATTGCGCTCCGCCAGCGCGGTTTGCAGGTCGTTCTCGACGTTGGTCAGGTTGCCTTTGAGGGTGAAGTTGCGGCTGGCGAGGGACTGCATGTTGCCCTCGATCTCGACCAGTTGAGTCCTGAGCTTCTCCCGCGCCGCGGCCATCAACCCGCGCTCCTGCTCGGTGGCGAGAAGCTGCGCTTCGACCGTGGAGATGTTCTTCTGCAGTTGCGCGCTCTGCTCGCGCAAGGAGGAGGAGAAGACGCTGTTTTCCTCGATCTCGCGGGTGATGGCGTTGAATTTCTTCTGGTATTCGGCGACTTCGCCCAACAGCGTGCGATAGGCCAGCCGGGCGGTGGCGATCTGGTCGTCCTTGAAGGCGACGATCTGGGTATGAAGCAGGAATTTGACCGACGCGAACCCGCCCCAACTCGCCAGACTCATCAGAAATACGGCGACGGCGACCTGGGCACGCTGGGAAATGCGCACGTGCGATATGCGTCCCTCGGCCCGCACCATGAACTGGCGCTCCGGAAACATCCGGTCGAGCCGGGCGCGGAATCGCTCGCGCCAACCCATAGGTGCCTTGAACCGCGTTGAATTCCGCACGTCTTCCCCGCTCTCCCTCAAGCCGGCCGCCGATTTTAGGATCGGTCTTTTCCGGGCACTTTTCGACCCGGCCAGACTGGCTCGCCGGAGATAAGGGAGGACCGTACCGATACCCCGTATCGCTGGCAAGCCTCCCGATGGATCCGGATCGAGCGGCGGGCAGATTCGAAACTGGCCTTTCTTTTCTTTCTGTTTCAATCGGTTGACGAACGGCCTTGGAATCGGAAACGAAGCGGTCCGGCTGGAGCAGACTGCGTTCGAAAGCTATGCTTTCCCCATGAGCGAAAACGATTCCACCGGCGCCGGAAAAACCCCCGAATTCGGTCCCCGCCATCCGGCATGGCAACTGGCGACCTGGTTCGGCACGGGCCTCATGCCCAAGGCCCCCGGCACGTGGGGCTCGCTCGCGGCGGTTCCCTTCGCCTACGGGGTCCATCAACTCGCGGGACCGGTCGGGCTTTTCGCCGCCGCCTGGGTCCTGTTCGCGCTCGGCGCTTGGGCGGCGGAAGTGTTCCGCCGCCGCACCGGAACGAAAGATCCCCCGGCGGTGGTGGTGGACGAGGCGGCGGGACAATGGCTTGCCCTGGTTCCCGCCGGAGACGATATTCTCGTCTACGCCGCCGGTTTTCTCCTGTTTCGTCTCTTCGACATCTGGAAGCCCTGGCCGGTGTCGTGGGCGGACCGGCGCATCGAAGGGGGACTGGGGATCATGCTCGACGACATGATCGCCGGGGCGTATGCGGCTTGCACACTGTGGGCGGCGATGTTTTTGATCGCACGGGTGCCATGACGACGATCTTTCCCAAATCCCTGACCGATATCGCCGAGGAGACGCTGGAGACCTGCCGCGGCTCTGGGCTGATGCTGGCGGTGGCGGAATCCTGCACCGGCGGGTTGGTCGCGGCGTGTCTCACGTCGCTCGCCGGCTCTTCGGCGGTGGTCGAGCGGGGTTTCGTCACCTACACCAACCGCTCCAAGCAGGACATGCTGGGGGTGCCGCCGCACCTGTTCACCACCGTCGGCGCGGTGAGCGAGGATGTCGCCCGCGCCATGGCCGAAGGGGCGCTCGAACGCTCCCAGGCTCACGTCAGCGTGTCGGTCACCGGGATCGCCGGACCCGGCGGCGCGACGGCGGGAAAGCCGGTCGGCCTCGTCCATATGGCGAGCGCGCGCAAGGGCCGCGATACCCTGCACGAGCGCCATGTCTTTTCCGGCGACCGCGACGCGGTGCGCCGCCAGGCGACCGAAGCGGCGCTCAGGCTTCTGTTGCGGCAAGTGGGCGAATAGCGCCGCTCTCGTCAATAGCGCTTGTAGGGCAGGAACTTGCCCGACATGGCGATCTTCACCCGGTCGCCTTTCGGATCCGGCAGGCGTTCGATCTTCATCTCGAAGTCGATGGCGCTCATGATGCCGTCGCCGAACTCCTCCTGGATCAGTTCTTTCCAGGTTGTGCCGTAGACCTGGATCAGTTCGTAAAAGCGATAGATCAGCGGGTCCGTCGGCGGGACCGAAGGCAGCGGGCCGCGGTAGGGAACCTCGGCCAAGAGCGCGGCCGAACCCTTAGGCAGGCCGAGTACCTGTTCCGCCTTCTTCGCCTCGGCCGGTTCGAGCTTCATCTGGCCTAGCAGCGCGGCGGTGAGCAGCACCGGCGACGCCTTGGGATCGATCTTGCGGCAAATTTCCTTCCAGGCGAGCCCTTTGGCGCGTTTCGCCTCGTAGACTTTTTCGGTCAGATCCGCACGGGTCATGGTCTCCTCCTTCGCAGCGAATGATGGGGCAAAAAACCGTTTTATCCCGCCGTCCGATTGCCGAGAGCGCGCGCTGGGATGGATTGAACGGGCGCGGGCCAATCCGAGGCCGGCCGGACCACCGGCGGGTGGCGCGGGTCGATGTGGCGCGTGCCGGCGAGATCGCGGGAACGGTTGACGAGAAAATCGAGCAAATGGTTCCGTGTCGCGTAGTAGAGCGGATGATGGTGCACGTCGTGGCGGGTACGGTCGCGGGGTAGCGGGTTCTCGACGATTTCGGCGATCACCGCTCCGGGTCCGTTGCTCATGAGGATGATCCGGTCGGCGAGCAGGATCGCCTCGTCGATGTCGTGGGTGATCATGAAAACGGTCTGGTGCGTCTCGCGGCAGATGCGCAGAACCTCTTCCTGGAGCATGCCTCGGGTGAGCGCGTCGAGCGCGCTGAAGGGCTCGTCCATCAGCAGCATCTTGGGCTCGATGGCGAGCGCGCGGGCGATCCCGACCCGCTGGCGCATGCCGCCGGACAATTGCGCCGGCTTCTTGTCCTCGGCGCCATTGAGGCCGACGAGATCGATGAACTGCCGGCAGTGATCGAGGACCTTATCCCGCCGCCAGCCGGGCCGGCGCGAACGGACGGCGAAGGCGATATTGCCGAGCACGGTGAGCCACGGCAGCAGGGCGTGACTTTGGAAGATGACCGCGCGATCGAGGCTCGGCCCGTCGATCTCGGTCCCGCCCGCGAGAACGGTGCCCGCGTCCGAACGATCGAGCCCGGCGAGGATGTTGAGGATGGTCGTCTTGCCGCAGCCGGAATGTCCGATCAGGCAGACGAACTCGCCCTCGTGGACCGAGAACCACAGGTCCTCGAACACCGCCGTGGTTCCGCCCTTGCCATGGTAGATCTTGGCGATGCTCTCGGCGCGCACCAGGGGCCGGGCGTGATCGCGGGACATGGCGCCGCTCATTCGGGGTAGGTCACCAACCGCGCGATTCGCCCGAGCGTCTGATCGAGCGCCATGCCGACCATGCCGATGGCGAGAATCGCGATAATCACGTTGGTGATCGAGAGGTTGTTCCACTCGTTCCAGACGAAGTAGCCGATGCCGGTTCCGCCGACGAGCATCTCGGCGGCGACGATGACCAGCCAAGCGATGCTGATGGAGATGCGCATCCCGGTCATGATCGTCGGCGCCGCCGCCGGCAGGATGACGGCGAACGCGAGCCGGAACCGCCCGACCTCGAGCGTGCGGGCGACGTTGAGCCATTCCCGCCGCACGGTCGCGACGCCGAAGGCGGTGTTGAGCAGCATCGGCCAGACCGAGCAGATGAAGATGACGAAAATTGCCGATAGTCCCGAATCCTTGATGGTGTAGAGGGCGAGCGGCATCCAGGCGAGCGGCGAAATCGGGCGCAGCACCTGGATGAAGGGATCGAGCGCCCGGTAGATCAGCGGCGACATGCCGATGGCAAAGCCGAGCGGCAGCGCGACCGCGACCGCAAGGGCATAGCCGGCGAGCACGCGGGCGAGCGAATAGGCGAGCTGAATGCCGATGCCCTTGTCGTTGGGACCGTTATCGTAGAAGGGATTGATGAGATGTTCCCAGAGCTTGATGCCGACCTGGCCCGGCCCCGGCATCGCTGATTGCCCGGTCACGGCCGTCACCCCCATCAGTTTGGCGTATTCGGGGTCCATCGCCGCGCCCGGCCCCGTCCCTTGCGTGCCGAGGTGCCAGAAGGCGAGAAACACCGCCAGGATCACGAAGGACGCGATCGCCGCCCGCACCCCCAAGGATAGGGCGGCCATCAGGTTCTCCGGATCGCGAAGCTGGCGACGTAAGCGTCGGGCGTGGCCGGATCGAACTCCTTGCCCATCACGCGATACTTGGCGTAGGTCGCGGCGGGCGGCTTGAGGCCCATTTCCTGCATCGTCTTGGCCGCGTCGGTGGCGAGGAAGACCTGCTCGGCGATCTTGCGGTAGTCCACCTCGCCCTTGATCTGGCCCCAGCGTTTCATCTGGGAAAGAATCCAGACGGCCATCGAATGCCAGGGGAACGGCGCGAAATCGATCCGGTCGGGCACTGTCTGCACCTTGCCGAGCCCGTCGGCGAAGGTTCCGGTCAGCACCTGCTCCACCACCGTCACCGGCTGGTTGAGGTAGTTGGCCGGGGCGATGGCGGCGGCGATTTCCTTTCGGTTTTCGGCTTTCGAGGCGTAGGCGGTCGCGTCGATGATCGCCTTCAAGAGCGCGCGGAAAGTATTGGGCATCGTATCCGCGAATTCGCGGCTGGCGGTGAACGCGCAGCAGGGATGGCCGTCCCAGATCTCCTTGGAGAGCATATGGATGAAGCCGACGCCGTCGTAGACCGCGCGCTGGTTGACCGGGTCGGGGGCGAGGAAGCCGTCGATGTTGTCGGCGCGCAGGTTGGCGACCATCTCGGGCGGAGGCACGGCGCGGATCTGGATGTCCTTGTCCGGGTCGAGACCGTGCTCGGCGAGCAAGTAGCGGAGCAGGTAGTTGTGCATCGAGTAGTCGAAAGGCACGGCGAACTTGAACCCCTTCCACTGCTTCGGATCGCGCTTGTCCTTGTGCTTCATCGCGAGCGTGATCGCCTGGCCATTGATGTTCTCGACTGCCGGCATGGTCCACGGAATCGGGTTCGAGCCGACGCCGAGCGAGATCGCGAGC
>MIAC01000029.1 GCA_001830475.1 Rhodospirillales bacterium RIFCSPLOWO2_12_FULL_67_15 | reverse complement strand
GCGGGCCGAGGCGCTCGTCGAATAGCGCGAAGGCCATCAGCGCGGTCACCACCGGCACCAGATAAAAAAGGCTCGAGACCTTGGCCGCCGAGCCGTGGCGGATCAGCATGTAGAAAATGGCGACCGACCCCAGCGACAGCACCAGCGCCAGCCAAGCCAGCGCGAGAACGAATTCGCCGGTCCATTCGATCCGCATGTCCTCGGTCAGGATCGCGCCCGCGCCCATGAGGAGCGCGGAAACCGCGAACTGGATCGCCGAACCCGAGCGCAGGTCCATGAACGAGGCATGGCGCTTCTGGTAGAGCACGCCGGCGGCGAGGGCGAGGAGGGCGATGACGGTGGCGACGATCGCGGCCGCGTTGGCGTGGCCGGCGATGCCCCGGTCCGACACCACCAGCGCGACGCCGGCGAAACCGACCGCCAGCCCGATCCATTGCCGAAGCGTGACCTTTTCGCCGAGGACGACCCCGGCGGCGGCGGCGGTTAGCAGCGGCTGCAATCCCATGATCAGCGCCACCACCCCGGCGCCGAGCCCCCGGCTGATGGCCCAGAAGACTCCGCCGAGATAGATTCCCTGCACCAGCGCGCCGGCGGCGGCGATGTGCCCGGCTTCGCGCCAGGTGGCGGGCCAGCGCGCGCGGAAGGCGAAGGCGAGAAGCGCGAGCAGGGCCGCGGCGAGAGCGAGACGAACGAACAAAAAGGTGAACGGTTCGGCGTACGGCAGCCCGAGCTTGGCGAAAATGTAGCCCGAGCTCCACAGCACCACGAACAGGGCGGGCGCGAGGCGGAACCAGGGGGAAAGAGTGCGGGCGGGGAAAGCTTCGGACATCGCGTCGAGCGCGGGCTGAAGCGACGACCCTAAAGTCTCGCGCCCGACCTGGCAACGTTCTATAAGAAACGCCGGTGGCTTCATGACCCCGTCCGGCTCTCCCGGCGCCGACCCCGCGCCCTTGCGCCCGCGCGCCCCGATAGGGGCGCATTATTAATGCGCGCGGGGATTCGCCCGCGCGCGCGTCGAATCGCGCTCGCGGCCGGGCTGGCGTTGGCGGCGCTTGTCTCTCTCTACGGCGCCGGCTGGTACACCCTGGCGGGGCGCTTCGCCGACGGGGTGCGGGCCTTCCTCGACGTCCGGCAAGGCGAAGGGGTCACACTCGCCTATGCCGACATCGCGCTCGGGGGATTTCCGGGCCGCCTCGAGGCGCGTCTGATCGCGCCGACGGCCACGCTTGCGCTCGCGCGCAACACGTGGATCTGGCGTCCGGCGCGGGTGACGTTTTCGGCGCGCCCCTGGTCGGTCGAGCGCGTGACGCTGGATTTGAGCGGCGAACACGCCGTCGCGCCGGCCGACGCCTCGGGGTTGCCGCGCTGGAAGGCGGCGGCGCGGACGCTCGAACTCGAGGCGCGGATCGCGGGCGGAGAGGTAGCCGCGCTCGCGCTTCGGGGAAGAGATTTCCAACTCGATGATCGCGCCGGCGGCGAGGAATTCGCGCTGCGCCAACTTCGGGCCGACTGGCGCCGCGCCGAGATCCAACCCGCCGACCCGCGCCCCGAGAGGGACGCAAATGAATATGCGCGGCGGGATTCGCCGCCGCGCCCCGATCGTCTCCAGGCCAGTCAGAGCTTCGAGGCGCTCGCCGAGGGGATCCGGCTGCCGCCGGCCGCGCGCCTGCTTCTCGCCGACGAAATCGGCCGCCTCGCCTTCGCCGGCCGGGTTATGGGCCGGCTCGCCCCGGATGCTGCGGCTGAGGCGCTTCGCCGCTGGCGCGACGACGGCGGCACGGTCGAATTGGGGCGGATCGAGGTCCGCTATGGCGCGCTGGCGCTCGTGGGCGAGGGCACGCTCGCCCTCGACGGCGATTTCCAGCCGGTCGGCGCTTTTACCGCGCGGATCGAAGGCTATGCCGAAACCCTCGACGCGCTCCGCGAGGCCGGCGCGATGCGCGGCCGCGATGCGCTCGCCGCCAAGATGGTGCTGACGGCGCTGGCGCGGCGCGAAGGCGAGGGCCGGCCGTATCTGACCATACCGCTTTCGCTCCAGGAGCGACGGCTTTACGCCGGCCCGGTCGTGCTGCTGACCGTGCCCGCGCTTCCGTGGTAATCTCGAATTATGAGCTTCGTCCGCGCACACCGGCTCGTTCTTGCCGCCATGGGTTTAGCGGCCTTGGGCTTAGCCGCCGTAATTCCCGCGCCCGCGGGCCTCGCGCGCACGGATGACGGCGGCGCGGCGGGCGTCTATCTCACCGGGCAGCTCCTGGTCGCCGCGCCGCGGATTTTGGATCCGCGTTTTCAAAAAACGGTCATCTACATGATCACCCACGACGCCCAGGGCGCTTTCGGCCTGATCGTCAACCGTGCGACCGGCAAGGCTTCGCTCAAGAAGTTCCTCAAGGGTTTCGGCATCGAGGGGGGCGAGGCGGGCGGCGATCTCGTGCTGCACTACGGCGGACCGGTGGAGACGGGGCTCGGTTTCGTGCTGCATTCGGCGGAATTCGAAAGCCCGCACAGCCGGAAGGTGGCGGGCGCGTTCGCCTGGTCGCCGGCGCCGGCGGCGATCGAGGCCGCCTCGCAAGGCCACGGGCCCAAGCGGTTCCTCTTCACCCTCGGCTACTCGGGCTGGGGCCCCCGGCAATTGGAAGGAGAGATCGAGCGCGGCGACTGGCTGATCGCGCCCGCCGACGAAACTCTCGTCTTCGAACTCAAGGGCGATGAAGCCTGGGAGAAGGCCCGCGAACGCGCGGGGGTAAGACTGTAGGCCGGCGGACGCGGCGCCGCGCGGGCGAATCCCCACGCGCGACTAAATAACAACCCGCCGCGCCTATTCATGTTGCGCCCCTACCGCGGGGCGCGGCGGCGAAGGGATCGTCAGCTCTCGGGGGAACCTGAGGGTGACGGCGGTACCGCGGTTTTTCCCGCTCTTGATCTCGACGGTTCCGCCCGCCTGGCGGATCAGGCGGGTGACGTTGATAAGGCCGAGCCCCATGCCCTGTTCGCCGTGCTCGGACCGGGTGCCGCCTTCGTAGCCGAGAATCCGAAGAATCTCGTTCGCCGAGAGTCCGATCCCGCTGTCGCGGATCACCACGACGACGGCTTCCTCGTTCTCGTCCACGTGGGCATCGACCGTGACCGTGCCCCCGCGCGGCGTGAATTTCAAGGCGTTGGAGACGAGATTGGTCAACGCCCGGTGCAGGTTGGTCGGAAGGGTGTGGAGCGCGGGAAAGTCCTCGGCGATTTTGGTCTTGAGACGGATTCCCCGTTGCTCGGCGAGCTCCTGGTGGAGCGCGACGACTTCCCTCACCATCTCCGCCGCATCCACGTCCTGGCGGGAGATCGGGGTCTCCTCGGCTTCCCGCCGCTTGACGTCGCGGAGATAATCGTCGAGCAGCGCTTGGCAGTAATCGAGAAGCCGCTGGCCGGCGGCGTGGATCGTCTCGGCGTACTTCTTGTAGCGCGCGTCTCCGATCGGCCCCAGCGCCTCGTTGCGCAGGAGATTGGAATACGCGAGCAGGGCGGTGAGCGGGTTCTTGATGTCATGGACGACTTCGGCGATCCGGAGCCGGAAAGCCTCGGCGCGTTCGCGCTCATGCGCGATCGCCGCTTCGAGGGCCGCTTCCGCCGTCTTGAGCGCGGCCTTGAGGTCCTTGTCCGCCGCGTCCGGCTTCGGCGTCATGGGTTGGGCTCCCTTCACGCCTGCTTGGCGTCGATCACGCCCTTGCGGATGGCGCGGGTGCGGCTGAAGGTTTTTTCGAGCATTTCCCCGTCGCCGCGGCGGATGGCGCGCTGGAGCGCGGTCAGGTCCTCGTTGAAGCGCTGGAGAATCTCCAATACCGCCTCGCGGTTGGCGAGAAAGATGTCGCGCCACATCACCGGGTCCGAGGCGGCGATACGGGTGAAATCGCGAAAGCCCGAGGCCGAGAACTTGATGACCTCGCCCTGGACGTCTTGTTCGAGTTGGGCG
>MIAC01000028.1:512-9192 GCA_001830475.1 Rhodospirillales bacterium RIFCSPLOWO2_12_FULL_67_15 | reverse complement strand
CAGCGCCGAAACGGAAAGGTGAAGACGGCCAAGGCCCCGGTCGGAAACTTGCGCGCAAGGCGCTCGAGATAAATATCTTCGGCTTTTCCCGCCAGCAGGAGCGCGAGATCGCGAATACCCGGATCGTGGCCGACGAGCATGGCGGAATTGACCGAATCGTCGAGCTGGCGAGCCTGCTGCAGAAGCTTATCCGCATCGGCCATATAAAGACTTCGCTGGAATCGGACTTCCGGCTTAGGGCTGGACCAGGCCCGAAGGGCGAATTCCAGGGTTTGACGGGCGCGGACGGCGCTCGAGCATAAGACGAGGTCGGGAATCCATTTCGATCGCGCCATATGTTCGCCCATGAGCCGCGCGGCGCGGCGGCCGCGCCCGGTCAGGGGGCGGGCGAAATCGGCGAGCGCCGGGTCGTCCCAGCTCGATTTGCCGTGACGGATAAGATATAGTGTTTTCAAAGAGTTATTTGGCATCGGCGACCGTGGAATGAGCAAATTTACCGTAAAAACACACCATGACAACAGGGGCCCCGACTTCTAGCATTAGCGGCGAGGAAAATCAGCATGATCGAAAGCCGTGCAGCGGTCGCGGAGTCTCTGCCGGGGCCCGAGAAGACGCCGCCGCTCCCCGAGTCTCTGCCGGGGCCCGAGAAAGCGCCGCCTACGCCTGAGCCGCTCCCGGCGGGGCCGAAGGCGCCGCCCGCCGACGATACCACCGCGCGCCCGGTCGCGATCGCGCCGGATTCGACGATGCGCTTCATCAACCGCGAGCTTTCCTGGCTCGCGTTCAACAGCCGGGTGCTGGAGGAGGCGTTCAACCGCCGTCACCCGCGCCTCGAGCGGCTTCGGTTCCTTTCGATTTCGGCGGCGAACCTGGACGAGTTCTACATGGTTCGCGTGGCGGGCCTGAAGGGGCAGGTCCGCGCCGGGATCGCGACCCCGAGCGACGACGGGCTCACGCCCGAGCAGCAGATCGTCGCCATCCATCGCGAGGCCGAAACCCTGATGCACCAGCAGCAGCAATGCTGGATGGAGTTGCGCCAGGAATTGGCGGCGAACGGGATCAACGTCCTCGGCAAAGCCGACCTGACCGACAAGGACCGTCTCGGGACGGCCGATTATTTCATGGATCAGATTTTTCCGGTGCTGACCCCGATCGCCTTCGACTCGGCGCATCCGTTCCCCTTCATTCCCAACCGGGGATTTTCGCTCATCGCGCTGATGCGCAACCGGCGCTCGAAGAATCTTCTCCGCGTCCTCATCCCGATCCCGGGCCAGCTCGAAAGATTCGTCCGCCTGCCCGGACCGGGCACCCGCTTCATCCTGCTCGAGGACCTGATCGAGATAAATTTGGTCCGTCTGTTTCCCGATTTCGAGACCGTCCAGAGCGCCAGTTTCCGAGTCATCCGCGACAGCGAAATGGAAATCGACGAAGAAGCCGAGGATCTGGTGCGGACGTTCGAATCGGCCCTCAAGCAGCGCCGCCGCGGCAGCGTGATCCGCCTCACGCTCGGCAAGACCATGCCCCCCGAATTGCGCGAAAGCGTTCTCGACGAGCTAGAGTTGACGCCGGGCGACGAGCTGGCGCTCGACGGCATGCTCGGCCTGTCCGATCTGAAGCAGCTGATTCTTCCCGATCGGCACGATCTGCTGTTTCCGCCCTTCAACGTCAGGTTTCCCGAACGGGTTCGCGATTTCGGCGGCGACGTTCTCGCCGCCATCCGCACCAAGGAGTTCATCGTCCATCACCCCTACGAAAGCTTCGACGTCGTGGTCCAATTCGCGCGCCAGGCGGCGAGCGACCCGGCGGTGGTGGCGATCAAGCAGACCCTTTACCGCACCAGCAAGGATTCGCCCATCGTCGCGGCGTTGATCGAGGCGGCCGAGGCCGGGAAATCGGTGACGGCGTTGATCGAGCTCAAGGCGCGGTTCGACGAGGAAGCCAATATCCGGCTGGCGCGCGACATGGAGCGCGCCGGGATTCACGTCGTGTTCGGGTTCCTCGACAAGAAAATCCACGCCAAGGTCAACCTGGTGGTGCGCCGGGAAGGGCGCCAGCTTCGGTCCTACGTCCATTACGGCACGGGCAACTATCATCCGATTACGGCGCGCCAATACACCGATCTTTCCTTTTTCTCCTGCGATCCGGCCTTGTGCCGCGACGCCGCGCGGCTGTTCAACTTCATGACCGGCTACGCCGTTCCGGAAGCGATGGAGAAAGTCTCGTTCGCGCCGGTCAACATGCGCAAAACCCTGGTCGCCGGCATCGAGAACGAAATCGCCCATGCCCGCGCCGGCAAGCCGGCGGCGATATGGGCGAAAATGAATTCGCTCGTCGATGCGAACATGATCGACACGCTCTATCGCGCCTCGCGTGCGGGCGTGCAGATCGATTTGGTCGTGCGCGGGATCTGCTGTCTTCGTCCGGGCGTGCCTGGACTGTCCGACAACATCCGCGTTAAGAGCATGATCGGGCGGTTTCTCGAGCACAGCCGGATCGTCTGCTTCGCCAACGGGGAAAAACTGCCTTCGTCCAAGGCGAAGGTGTTCATCTCGTCGGCCGATTGGATGCCCCGCAATCTCGACCGGCGGGTCGAGACCTTGGTGCCGATCGAAAACCCCACCGTCCATCGCCAGGTGCTGAACGAAATCATGATCCATAACCTCGAGGACGAAGCGCAATCGTGGCGTCTCTGCCCCGACGGCCGGTACGTCCGGCAGAACGCCGCGGGCGGCTTCAGCGCGCACGAGTATTTCATGACCAATCCGAGTTTGTCGGGGCGGGGAACCGGACAACGCAAGCCGCGGCGCCGTCACGGCCGTTTCGGCGGATTCATCTGAGTCTGTGCGGCGGCCATTGTCCGCGGCGCGCGCCGTCGTGTCGAAGAAACAAGCCCCCGCGTTGCCGCGCACGGCGATCATCGACATCGGGTCGAACACCGTTCGTCTCGTCGTCTACGAGGGGATCGCCTCGCTGGCGACCCCTCTGTTCAACGAAAAGGTCCATTGCGCCCTGGCCCGCGGCCTCGCCGATACCCGCCGGCTCAACCCCGACGGGCGGGATAGCGCGATGGCGGCGCTGGCGCGGTTCGTTCGTCTCGCCCGGGCGATGCGAGTCGGCCGGATCAGGGCGCTCGCGACGGCCGCGGTTCGCGAGGCCGAGGACGGCGGTTCTTTCGTCGCCCGAATCGAACGCCGGTTCCATATCCCCGTCCGGGTGTTGAGCGGGACCGAGGAAGCCCGTTTTTCCGCGTTCGGCCTGCTCGCGAGCGTTCCCGACGCTGACGGCCTCTTGGGCGATCTCGGCGGCGGCAGCCTCGAGCTGGTCGCGCTCGACCGCGGCCAAATCCGCCGGAGCGCGAGCCTGATGCTGGGTCACCTGGTTCTGGCCGAGCGCACCGATGGCAGCCGCAAGCGCGCGAAGGACGTGATCGAGCGCGAGCTCGCCGCCCTCTCTTGGCTGCGCCGCCTCAAGGGCCGCAGCCTCTACGTCACCGGCGGAGCGTGGCGGGCGATCGCGCACATCCTCCTCGGTCAAACGAAACATCCTCTGCACATCATCGACGGCTACGAGATCGCGGCCGACGAAGTTTCGCGGATCGCCGCCATTCTCTCCGATTTGTCGCGCGAAACGCTGCTGAAGATCGAAAAAATATCCCCGCGCCGCGCCGAGACCCTGTCTTTCGCCGCGCTGGTTCTGCGCGCCTTGATCGAAAAAGGCCGCCCCGACAACGTCGTCTTTTCCGGCTACGGCATCCGCGAAGGGGCTTTTCTGTCCGCCCTGCCGGAGCGCCCCGGCAAGGAACGGGATTTGCTGGTCGAAGGCGCGGCGGCCATCGCCAGGCGGATGGGGCGGTTTACTCTCGATGGCGAGGAAATCTGCCATTGGCTCGATCCTTTGTTTCGATCCCTGCCCCGTGGCCGGAGCGGACGCGAGCGGAGGTTGCGCCTGGTCGTCTGTTATTTGTCCGACGTGGCGCGGTTCGATCATCCCGACTACCGGGCCGAACACGCGCTCGCGCGCGTCTTGCGCCTGCCGCTCGGCGGGCTTTCCCACGCCGATCGGGCCTATGCCGCGCTCGCCGTTTTCGTCCGCTACAACGGCATGATCGATTCCGCGCCGGCGAAGCCGTATGCGGGGCTGCTCGACGACGAGCGCTTGCATGGGGCCAACGTCCTCGGGCTCGCGCTCCGTCTCGCCTATGCCCTGTCGGGCGGCGCCCCGGGCCTGTTGGCGCGGACCCGCCTGAAAATCGCCGGCGACGCTTTGATTCTCAAGCTGCCGCGGGCGCGCGCGGCCTACGCCGGCGAGACGGTGGACCGGCGCCTGCGCTCCCTGGCGCGCGCGCTGGAGTTGGAGCCGAAACTCCGCTGACGTCCGCGCATTACTTATCGGATTTATTCGCGAACACCCTGATCCGCCGGCCTTCGGCCGAAAGCGCGATTTCGCCCCGGATCAATCTGAGCGCGTCCGCGCCGAACGCCTCGCGCCGCCAGCCGTGCAGCGCCGCGACCTCGGCCTTTTCGCCGAAAGCGGCGATTCGTTCGAGGTCGGCTGAGGAGGCGAGCAGCTTCTGCGCCACGCCCGAATCCTCCGACTTGAACTTGAGCAGGACCTTGAGCAGGTCGGTGACGGGGCCGAGACCGTTGGGAAGTTCGGGCTTTTCCTCCAGCCGCGGACAATCCTGGTCCGGAACCGCCAGGCCGGCGGCGATGGCTTGCAACAGTCCCGCGCCCATCGGCCCCTCGGCGAGCCTGGCGCCGAGCCCGCGCGTGCGGGCGAGCGCCTCGGCCGTGGCCGGGCGATGATGCGCGATCTCGAGCAGCGCCTCGTCGCGCACGATCCGGCCGCGCGGCAGGTCGCGGCGCTGGGCCTCGCGCTCGCGCCAGGCGGCGACCTCGCGCAGGACGGCGAGGAAGCGTCCGCCGCCGCGCGCCTTGAGGCGCAGCCAGGCCCGCGACGGGTCCACGTCGTAGGTGGCTTCCGCGGTCAGCGTCGCCATTTCCTCACTAAGCCACGCTTCGCGGCCGCTGGCGGCGAGCCGGCGGCCGAGTTCTTCGTAGACTTGGCGGAGATGGATCACGTCGGCGAGCGCGTAGGCGATCTGCCGATCGCTCAAGGGCCTGACCGACCAGTCGGTGAAGCGCGAGGACTTGTCGATCCGCGCGCGGGCCAGCGTGCCGACCAAGGTTTCGTAGCTCGCCGAATCGCCGAAGCCGCAGACCATCGCCGCGACCTGGGTGTCGAACACCGGCGCCGGCAGCTTTTTCATGAGATAATAGAAAATCTCCAGGTCCTGCCGGGCGGCGTGGAAGACCTTGAGGATGTTGGGATCGCCGAGAATCCTGAACAACGGCGTGAGATCGAGTCCCGGCGCGAGCGCGTCGATCGCCGCCGCCGCGGCCGGGTCCTTGTCCATGCCGCCGCCGGCCACCTGGACGACGCAGAGAATCGGCCAGAAGGTCCGTTCGCGCATGAATTCGGTGTCGACCGTGACGAACGGGGCGCGTTCGACGCGCCGGCAAAATTCGGCGAGCGCCGCGCTTTCATTGATGAGCGCCGGCGCCGCGCCCGCCGCCGTGGTCTCGGCGGGGCGAGAGGGATGTCTGTTCAAAGCACGCTCCGCCGGCCCGCCGGAGGAAGACCGTCCCGGAACTCCCGGCGGGAGAAGGCATGGCCGCATACCATGCAGTGCACCGGGCCGAAGGGCTCGCGCGAGGGCGCGAACTCGCCCAGGGCGACGTTCTGGCGCTCGCCGCAGTTGGGGCAGCGGGCCGGGCCCATGCCGGGCGAGAGGTGGCGGGTATCGTTGGACGGTTCGGGCGAAGACGGGGTCATGGGGCGCGGGGCCTTGGTCTAAACTAAGATGTGGCGTTTCGCGGGCGTCCGGTCAACGCCCGCGCTTGACAAACTCGGCCGGGCGGTGTGCTTTTGCCCGCCTTTCCGCCCGGAATCCATTCGATGCATCCCTATCGCACCCACACCTGCGGCGAACTCCGCCCCGCGCACGTCGGCCGGACGGCCCGGCTTTCGGGCTGGGTGCACCGCAAACGCGACCACGGCAACCTGCTCTTTATCGACCTCCGCGACCATTACGGGCTGACCCAATGCGTAATCGACATTTCCGGGCCGCTGTTCGGACTCGCGGAAGCGGTGCGTGCGGAAAGCGTCGTCACTGTCACCGGCGAGGTGGTCAAGCGCGAGCCCGAGACCGTCAATCCCAATCTTCCGACCGGCGAGGTCGAGGTCGCCATCGCCGCCATTGCGATCGAGAGCCCGGCCGAAGTGCTGCCGATCCAGGTCGCGGGCGAGGTCGAGTATCCCGAGGACTTGCGCTTGAGCTACCGGTTCCTCGATCTGCGTCGGGAAAAACCGCACCGCAACATGCTGCTGCGCAGCCACGTCATCGCCAGTATTCGCAAACGCATGACCGAGCGGGGCTTCGTCGAGTTCCAGACCCCGATCCTGACCGCGAGCTCGCCCGAGGGCGCGCGCGACTACCTGGTGCCGTCGCGCAATCACCCCGGCCAGTTCTACGCCCTGCCCCAGGCGCCGCAGCAGTTCAAGCAGCTCATCATGGTTTCGGGCTTCGACCGCTATTTCCAGATCGCGCCCTGCTTCCGCGACGAGGACGCGCGCGCCGACCGAAGCCCGGGCGAGTTCTATCAGCTCGACTTCGAGATGGCCTTCGTCACCCAGGAAGACGTGTTCGCCGCGATCGAGCCGGTGCTCGCGGGCGTGTTCGAGGAATTCGCGCATGGACGAACGGTGACCCGGCCGCCGTTTCCGCGCATCCCCTACGCCGAAAGCCTGCTCAAATACGGCAACGACAAGCCCGATTTGCGCAACCCGATCGTGATGAGCGACACGACCGAAATATTCCGCGGTTCCGGATTCGCGTTGTTCGCGAACCTGATCGGCAAGGGCGCGGTGGTGCGCGCCATTCCCGCGCCCGGCGCCGGCACCCAGCCGCGCAGCTACTTCGACAAGCTCAACGACTGGGCCAAGGCGGAAGGCGCGGGCGGGCTCGGCTACATGATCTTCGAGGGCGGCGCGGCCAAGGGCCCGATCGGCAAGAATCTGGACGGGGAGCGGATCGCTCGGTTGCGCGCCGCGAGCCAAGCCAAGGACGGCGACGCGGTCTTCTTCGTTTGCGGCGAGAAGAAAAAGGCGGAAAAGTTCGCCGGCCTCGCCCGCACCCGCATCGCCGAGGAATTGGACCTGGTCGAAAAGAACGCCTTCCGCTTCTGCTGGGTGGTGGACTTCCCGATGTACGAGTTCAACGAGGACACGAAGAAGATCGAGTTCAGCCACAACCCGTTCTCGATGCCGCAAGGGGGGCTGGAAGCGTTGAACGGGTCGGACCCGCTTGGAATCCTCGCCTACCAGTACGACATCGTCTGCAACGGGGTCGAGCTTTCGAGCGGCGCGATCCGCAACCACCGGCCCGACATCATGCTCCGCGCCTTCGCCATCGCGGGCTACGGCAAGGAAGAGGTCGAACGGCGCTTCGGCGGCATGTTGTCGGCGTTCCGCTTCGGCGCGCCCCCGCACGGCGGCTCGGCGCCGGGCATCGACCGGATCGTGATGATGCTCGCCGACGAGCCCAACATCCGCGAGGTCATCGTCTTCCCCATGAACCAGCAGGCGCAGGATTTGCTCATGGGCGCGCCCGCGCCCGCCGACCCGGCGCGGCTCAAGGAACTGCACCTGAAGCTCGATCTGCCCAAGCCGAAGAGCTAGGACGAGCGTTAAACGCGTTCTTAATCCTTATTGGCGCTTGACAACGCCGGGTAAAGCCCCCATATACCCCGCGACCGATTTCTCGCGATCGCGCGACGCGCTCCCCGCCTCCGGCCGGGAGCCCTTCTCATCCCGGGACAATCTTTTTAAATCCGCAACGCCCCGAATGCGCGTGGGGCGGGGCAAAAAGCGCCGATTCCGCGCGCAACGCATCGCGTTCGCGCCCCGGCGTATAAGGAAATATTGTACAAGTGACTCACTCCACGTTCTCCGGTCTCGGCATCGCCGAACCGATCCAACGCGCGCTCAGCGCGGAAAACTACGCCACCCCCACCCCGATCCAGACCCAGGCGATCCCGCTGTTGCTCGCGGGCCGCGACCTTCTCGGCATCGCCCAGACCGGCACCGGCAAGACGGCGGCCTTCGTCCTGCCGATCCTGCAACAGCTCGCCGCCCAACCGGCGGGCCACGGTCCGCGCTTGTTGCGCGCCCTGATCCTTGCGCCGACGCGCGAGTTGGCGCTTCAGATCGGCGAGCGGGTCCAGGCCTACGGCCGCCACCTCCATCTTCGCCACACCGTCATCTTGGGCGGCGTCGGCCAAGGGCCGCAGGTCAAGGCGCTCAATGCGGGCGTCGATATCCTGATCGCCACCCCGGGCCGCCTGCTCGATCTCCTCGGCCAGCGCCACGTCCGCTTGGACAAGGTTTCCCACCTCGTCCTCGACGAGGCCGACCGGATGCTCGACATGGGCTTCATCCGCGACGTGCGCCGGATCGTCGCCGCGCTGCCCAAGGCGCGCCAATCGCTGCTCTTCTCCGCGACCATGCCGGCCGACGTCGCCCGCTTGGCCTCCGAGATGCTGCGCGACCCCGCCCGGGTCGAGGTGACGCCCCAGACGATCATGGTCGAGCGCATCGAGCAAAAGGTTTACATGGTCGA
>MIAC01000028.1:164-396 GCA_001830475.1 Rhodospirillales bacterium RIFCSPLOWO2_12_FULL_67_15 | reverse complement strand
AGGCCGGCGTTTCCGCCGACGCCATCCACGGCAACAAGTCGCAAGGCGCGCGCGTGCGCGCGCTCGAAGGATTCCGCGAAGGCCATGTACGGGTCCTGGTCGCGACCGACATCGCCGCGCGCGGCATCGACGTGGACGGCATCACCCACGTCGTCAACTTCGACCTCCCCAACATCCCGGAAAGCTACGTCCACCGCATCGGCCGCACCGCGCGCGCCGGCGCCGGCGGCGC
>MIAC01000028.1:0-134 GCA_001830475.1 Rhodospirillales bacterium RIFCSPLOWO2_12_FULL_67_15 | reverse complement strand
CGAATTCTTGCGCGACATCGAGAAACTGATCCGCCGCACGTTGCCGGTGGCGGGGCGAGTCGCGGCTCAACCGGGTGCGGCGACGGATAGCCACGAGCGGCGCGAACGCAGTCACGGCCACGGTCATGGGCACA
>MIAC01000027.1 GCA_001830475.1 Rhodospirillales bacterium RIFCSPLOWO2_12_FULL_67_15 | reverse complement strand
GCTCGATCCGCAGACCGTCAACGACACGCTGGGCGCGCTGCTCAAATACCAGGACGACATCGGCCGCATCAGGGGCAGCGAGGCCGAGCGGCTGCTGGCCGAGATTCGCGCCGAGGCGGCCCGTTCATGACCCAGAATGGCAGGAGCGGGCGCCTGGCCGAGAACGTCATGCACTTTGCCCGCGTGCTGCGCACCGCCGGCCTGCCGATCGGGCCGGACCGCGTGCTCGACGCGGTGCGCGCGCTCGAAGCCACCGGCCTGGAGCGCCGCGACGATTTTTACTGGACGCTCGCCAGCGTGTTCCTCGACCGGCGCGAGCAATTCGATATTTACGACCAGGCGTTTCACATTTTCTGGAAAGACCCGCAACTGCTCGAGCGCGCCATGGCGATGCTGCTGCCCGCGGTCCATGGCCGAACCCCGGAGGACAAGCCCGCGGCGAGCAACCGCGTCTCCGAGGCCCTCAAAGCAGGATCGCAGTCAGACAAGCGGCCCGGCAACGCCGAGCCGGAGAAAATCGAGCTGGACGCGACCCTGACTTTTTCGGCGCGCGAAGTCCTGCAGCGCGCCGATTTCGAGACTATGACCATCGAGGAACTCGCGCAGGCGAAGGCGATGATCGCCTGCCTCAGGCTGCCCATCCCCGAGGTCCGCACCCGCCGCTTCCGTCCCGACAGCGAGGGCGCGCGCGTGGACCTGCGGGCGAGCCTGCGCGCCAGCCTGCGCGCCGGCAGCGAGGTTATCGCGCTCAAGCGCCGCTCGGTGCGATATCGCCATCCGCCGCTGGTGGTGCTGTGCGACATCTCCGGCAGCATGAGCCGCTACGCGCGCATGTTCCTGCAGTTCCTGCACGCGATCACCAATGATCGCGACCGCGTCCACACCTTCGTATTCGGCACGCGCCTGACCAACATCACCCGCTGCCTGCGCCATCGCGACGTCGATGCAGCCATGCTGGAGATCGCGGACGTGGTGGCAGACTGGTCGGGCGGCACCCGCATCGGAACCTGCCTGCGAGAGTTCAACCTGGGCTGGTCGCGGCGGGTGCTGGGCCAGAATGCAGTGGTGCTGCTGATCTCCGACGGCCTGGATCGCGATGCCGGCGAAGGGTTGTCCAAGGAGACCGAACGGCTGCACAAGTCCTGCCGGAAACTTATCTGGCTCAACCCGCTGCTGCGCTACGAGGGGTTCGAGCCGCGTCCGGCCGGCATCCACGCCATGCTGCCGCACGTCGATGCATTCCTGCCGGTGCACAACATCACAAGCCTGGTCGATCTCGCCCGCGCTTTGTCGGCGCCCGCCATCGGCGAACGCCGCGCGGCGTAGGAGGCGCCACGCTCGGGGCGTGCGCGAGGGCGCCTTTGCTGCGAAAATGGACCTGACTAGCAGGGAGCAATGCATATGGAAATGACGGGCGAGCAACTCATTCCGCTGCCGCAGGCCGAGGTCTGGCGCGGACTCATCGACCCCGAAGTGCTGAAGACCAGCATTCCGGGGTGCGAAACGATCGAGAAGATCACCGACAACGAGTACAAGGTCGCGCTGACCGTGGCGATCGGCCCGGTCAAGGCGAAATTCAAGGGCAGGCTCGTCCTCTCGGACATCAAAGCGCCGAATTCCTACTCGCTCGCGTTCGAAGGCTCCGGCGGCGCTGCCGGCTTCGCCAAGGGCGGGGCGCAGGTTTCGCTCTCGCGGGAGGGAGGAGGCACCCGTCTGCGCTACAGCGCCAAGGCGAGCATCGGCGGCAAGCTCGCGCAGGTAGGCTCGCGCCTGATCGACGGCGTGGCTGCAAAAACAGCGGACGATTTCTTCGCACGCTTCAACGAAACCCTCGCGCCGAGAGAGGCAACAGCGGCCAAAGCGGCTGCGGCGATCGAGGAAGCGCCGGCACGCGGCGGCATCAGCCCCTTGTGGATCGTCGCCGGCATTATCGCCGCCATGCTGGTGGTCAACTGGCTGCTGGGCGCCCCGCGCTGGATCTGGTAGCAGGAAAATGGGGTGTTCAGAGTAACTTTTCCAGCGCGACGGGCCTGTGTGGCCGATCGTCACGAAAAAGTTACTCCATTTTTTTTCTGCTCAGCGTCGCGAGGCGGACCACCTCAAATCGGGCGAACCGGCGGAGCGCATCGTGCCATTCATCGAATTGTCCTGGATGCGCCCGCTGAATTCGCGCCGCACGCTTGCGTCCATGATGGCGAAACTGACCTCGTCGCCGCGAACCCTGCCGTCCGTAAACGCCAGCGTGGCGTTGCCGCTGTTGACCTGGACCGACAGCATCTGGAAGCTCTGCCGGATCACCAGAGGCCGCTCCTGCGCCTTGT
>MIAC01000026.1:8947-9160 GCA_001830475.1 Rhodospirillales bacterium RIFCSPLOWO2_12_FULL_67_15 | reverse complement strand
CTCGCGGCGGCCGTGGCCGTCTTCGTTGGCAGCCATCTCGCGCTCTCCGCCGCGCCATTGCGCGGGCCGGTGGCGGCGCGGATCGGCGAATGGCCATTCCGAATTTTTTATTCCGCCGTGTCCCTGACGCTCTTTGGATGGATGATCGCGGCGTTCGCCGCCGCGCCGAGGCTCGATCTATGGACGCCGCCTTCGGCGCTCCGCCTGCTCGCG
>MIAC01000026.1:7150-8903 GCA_001830475.1 Rhodospirillales bacterium RIFCSPLOWO2_12_FULL_67_15 | reverse complement strand
AACCGCTCCCAATCCGACCGCGGTCGGCCAGGAAGGCGCGATGACCGCGCCGCCGGGAGGCATCCTCGCCGTCACCCGCCATCCGATGATGTGGGGGATCGTGCTGTGGGGGATCGCCCATCTTCTCGCCAGCGGCGACGCGCGGGGAATCGCCGTGTTTTCGGGCATGATCGTCCTGGCCGCGGCCGGCGTGGCGCATCTCGAGATCCGGAAGAAGGCGGCGATGGGCGCGACCTGGGAGGCCTTCGCCGCACGGACCTCGGTATGGCCTTTCGCGGCGATCGCGGCCGGCCGGGCGCGGTTGAACGTCGCCGAGCTCGGGTGGGGAAGGATCGGGCTTGCGCTGGCGGCCTACGTCGGGCTTCTTTATGCCCACCGGATATTGTTCGGGGTGGCGCCGATTCCGTGGTTTTCGGCCTGATCTTCGGGCCAACATTCAGGGAAGGAAACTAAACAATGCGAACATGGCATTACGGCATGGCGGCGGTTCTGGCCGCCGGGGTGGGATTGGCGGCGTTCGCCGCTGGGGCCGCGATGACGGCCGATCAAATTCGTCAGCAGGTCGAGCGGGAATCGGGCGGCAAGGTCATCAAGATCGAGCCGCGCAAGTACGGCGTGCTCGATGCGTTCGCGGTCACGGTGATGAATCCGGGCGGCAACGACAACGCCGCGTTCCAGGTCTATACCGTGATCGTAAGCGCGGAAAACGGGACGACGGTTCCCGAACAGCGCCAGACCCAGCATTATTGACCGAATTTATTGTATCGCGTCAGCGGTCGATGACGGCGACGCCGATCATGCAGTCGCGGGTGACGCGGCGGGCGAGCGCGTCTTCGCCCACCCCCTCGGTGCCCTTGGGCCGCATCGGCAGCACCAGGTAGCGGAGATCGGCGGTGCTGTCGTGGACCCGCACGGCGACGTCCTCGGGCAGCACGGTTCCGAATTCCGCCAGCACGGCGCGGGGTTCGCGCACCATCCGGCTCCGGTAGGCGCGCGACTTGTACCAATCCGGCGGCAGGCCGATCAGCAAGCGCGGATAGCACGAGCAGAGCGTGCAAACGATGACGTTGTGCAGGCCGGGCGTGTTGGCGACGGCGCGGATGGGGATCGGCCCGGCGTCGATGCCGAGCTCGGCGGCGGCGGCATTGACGTCGGCGAGCAGCCGGTGGCGGAACGCAGGGTCGGCCCAGGCCCGCGCCACGACCCGGGCGCCGAGCGCCGGCGTGATCGCGTCGATCGCTTCGAGGGTGCGGCGCAGGTCCTCGGCCGCGAACACTCCCTTTTCGATCAGAATCTCCCCGACCGCCTCGGTCATCAGTTGATAGTCGTCGAAATCGGCGTCCTCGGTGTCGGGCTGGAACGGATGGCGCGAGGCCGCGCCCGTCCGGTCATCATGGGAATGGTCGTGCCCGCCGCTCATGCGGGGCTCCCGAAGCGCCGTTCCGGCGCTTCATCCAGCCAATGCTCGAAAATATCGGCGATCACCGTGTCCGCGGCCGCGCCGGCGTAGCCGGGCCAGAGATCGGGCTGGCGGAAGACGACGCGATAGAGCGCGCGGCGCGGCATCCCGGTGCGGCCATAAGCCAGCTCCTCGGGATTGGGAAATTCACCGGCGAGAGAATCGATCACGCCTTCATGGCCGCGCAGGAAATAAGGCGTGCGGACGTGGCCCGGCGGAAAGGCCGCGCGGACCCGTACGCAGGCGCCGGGGGCGAGTCGCCGGCTCACGGCCCGGGCTCGCGCGGTTTGCGTC
>MIAC01000026.1:0-7123 GCA_001830475.1 Rhodospirillales bacterium RIFCSPLOWO2_12_FULL_67_15 | reverse complement strand
CGGCCATGCGCCGGCCGAGTTCGTCCACGCCGATCACGCCGCGCTCGATCAGGATGTTGGCGATGGACGCGATCCAGCGCTGGTAATAATCGAGCCGGTCGTAGGCGCCGGGGCCCAAGTCCTCGATGCCCCGGCGCAACTGGTCCACGGTCATCACCCGCCGCTTGGAATCGATGAGCAGGCGCATGATCGCGTCCACCCTTTTTTCCCATGCAGCGACGTTATGCGGGGCGGTTTCCACCGGGCCTGCCGGAAGCCCCCCCATATCGTGATGACGGCGCATGGAACGAGTATATACCCGGCGGACTTCAATTGGGGAAGGCCCCGGGAACCGAGCTGGCTTTGATCTTTTTCGCGGCGAGCCGTTCGGCGGTCTTGGGCTTGTCGACGATAAAACGGACATGGATTCCCCGGCCGACGACCTCGACCGCATCGTGGACCTGAAAGGAAAAAGACACCCGGCGTTTTTCGACGGCGGCGATTTCGACGCGAATTTCGGCCCACATCCCGACCAGGGTTGGAGCCAAGTGATCGATTTCCACCCGCGCCCCGACGGAATCCTGTTCCCCAGTCAGGAATTTCACCAGGAAATCCCGGCAGGCGTGTTCCACGTCGTCGATCATCGAAGGCGTGGCGTAGACCCTGAACTCTTCGCCCATGAATCCGATGGTTCGGTCGCGCTCGACGATAATGCGGCGGGTATGGGAAACGCCGGGGACAAGTTCGGGCGGCATGGAAGGTTCCTTTCGGTTATTGACGACGGTTCATGTTAAAGTATTTGGTTGCCATTCGCGCAAGGCGCTGTTGTCCGCGCGCCGCCCGCGGACTACAAATGATTTCGGCGATCGCGGTCTCCGCCGGGCGGAGAGGGACATCGGGCATGACAAGAACGTCGGTGCGCACAGGGCGAAAATTGACCGCGGCGGCGCTGAAGCGGCGGCTCAGGAGCATACGGTTTCTCTCGTTGGATGTGGATGGGGTCCTGACCGACGGGGGGCTCTATTACGGCGACAACGGAACCGTCGCCCGGAAGTTCAATGTCCAAGACGGCGTCGGGATCAAGCGGGTGCTCGCCCTCGGTGTCGAGGTCGCCTTCGTATCGGCGGGAACGACCCAGTCCATTCATCATCGGGCGCGAACGCTGGGCGTGCGTCACGTGCTGTCGGGGGTGGCGGATAAACACGCCGAGGTCGAGAAGCTTTGCCGGAAACTCGGCGTGCCTCTCGCCGCCGTCGCCCATGTCGGCGACGATCTCAACGACTTGCCGCTGCTGAAGGCGGTGGGATTGCCGCTTGCGGTTCCCAACGCGGTGCCGGAAGCGCGCGCCTCCGCCCATTACGTCACGCGCCGGTCCGGCGGCGAAGGCGCGGTCCGGGAGGTTTGCGACCTCTTGGCGGCGGGCGGGAACCGGGGCCCGAGACCGAATCATCGGCCGGGGCGGGACGGCGATGACGGTTAATGCCGCCGGGGGATCTGGAAGTCCTTGGGATTTCATGCTTTCGCGCGATTGTTCGCGGGTTCCGGGCGGGTGTAAGATTTTCCGATGGGCCGCCTGGGCTTGCGTGGACATCGAACACGGCCGCCGCCGGGCATCCTGCTGATCGGCGCGGCGTGGGCGTTCGTTTTTATCGTCTCCGGGTGCGCCCGCCCGGAACCTTATGTCTTCAGGCCTTCCGAGTTCGACCGCAAAACCTTCGCCCGGTCCGCGAGCGTGCCCGGGCTGGTTCAGGTCTGCTATACCGCCACCGCCGCGCCATCCGATGCGGTGGTTCGCGTGGCGGAGGAGGAGTGCGCGAAATACGGCAAGACGCCGCAGATGATCGGGCAGGATATTTCGGTCTGTCCGGCGGCGACCCCGATCTCCGCCAACTATCTTTGTTGTCCGAGCACGGTGGACCCGAACCTGAGATATCGTTGCAGCCCGGGCGGCGGACAAGTCGAGCGCCTCAACAACGACCAGGTCCGGGAAGCTTTGGCGGCCGAACGGCGCAAGCCAACGCGTTGAACGTGAAGAACCGTGTGATCCCCAGAAGACGTGTGATCCCCAGAAGAGAGGAGAGAACGCCATGAAAAAACCTCGTCGGATATCCAAATGCGCCGCGGTTACGCTCGCCGCCTTGGTCGCGACCGGATGCGCCCAGCAACGTTTCTCCGGCGCCGAAGCGACGGGCGCCACCCTCGGCACGGCGGCGGGCGGGTTGATCGGCTGGCAGCTCGGCGGCGGATTGGGGCAAACTCTCTTCACCGCCGGCGGCGCGCTCCTCGGCGGCACGGCCGGTTACATGGTCGGGCGCCGCTTCGCGCCGTCGGATCGCGCCATGTACAACCAGGTCCTGGCGGAAGCGCTCGCCAGTTCCGACGACGGCGAGACGCGCCACTGGCTCAACCCCGAAACGGGGCGGAACGGAACCATCCGCCCGATCCGCTCCTTCCATCGCGGCGACGAGATGCAGCTTTGCCGCGACTATCGCTCGGCGGTGAACTTCGAGTCCGACGTCGCCACCGGCACCGGCACCGCCTGCCGCTCGCCCGACGGCCAATGGAACCCGATCGCCGCGGCGTTCGGGTGACGTTCAAGCGCTTGGACGTGGTAAAATTCGTCCTTAGCGCCGTTATATTCTACGGCGTTCTCGTCGGCGCGCTATATCTGATCCAGCGCAGCATGATGTATTTCCCGTGGGCCGACGTTCCGGTTCCGGCGGAGAGCGGGGTGCCGGAAATGCGGCCCATCCGCCTTACGACCGCCGACGGACTTACGCTCACGAGCTGGTATCGCCCGGCGCCTTCCGGACAGCCGACGGTCGTTTTCTTCCACGGCAACGCCGGCCACGTCGGCCATCGGGGATTCAAGGCGCGAATTTTTCTCGACGCCGGTTTCGGTCTCGTTCTCGTCGGCTATCGCGGCTTCGGCGGAAATCCCGGCCGCCCCAACGAGGCCGGCTTCTACGCCGACGGCCGCGCGGTGCTCGCGTTCCTCGCCGGCTCCGGCGTCCCGCCGGCGCGGGTTGCGCTGTACGGCGAATCGCTGGGCTCGGGGGTGGCCGTGCAGCTTGCCCAGGAGGCGGCCCGGGACGGCACACCGGTCGGCGCCGTCGTGCTCGAGGCTCCGTTCAGCTCGGCGGCGGCGGCGGCGCAGTATCACTATCCCTATCTGCCCGCCTACTGGCTGGTGAAGGACCGTTTCGCCTCGATCGACAAAATCGCGGACATCCGCGCGCCGCTGCTGGTGATCCACGGCGCCCGCGACCAAATCATTCCCGAGCGGTTCGGCCGCGAGGTCTTCGCCGCCGCGCGCGAACCCAAGGAATCGCTCTGGCTCCCGCGCGCCGACCACAACGACATTTTCGAGCACGGCGTCGCGGCCGCGGTTACGGCCTTCATTCGCCGGCGCTTGGGTGATGCCCCCTGAAAGGGGCAGGCGAATCCCCCGGTTGCGAACGATCCCCGGGCCCAAAATGCGAGGGTTTATACCGCTTATCAACGCTTTGTATTTCATGGCTTACTGAATGGTTAAGGGCTTGTTGACTTGAGGCCGAATAGGATTATATTTCAATAAGTTCAAACGCATCGGCCTGCCCGGGCATTCGGAGGCGGATGACGTTTGCTTTCGCTCACGTTCGATTTTACGCGCCTGCCCGAAAGGTTGGTTTGAATTTCGATGGCTCAGGCCCCGAGAATCCCGGTTATCGGCAACCCCAACCAGATCGCTCCGTCGCGGGCCGTTCCGGGCGGGCCGATTGTGGCTTCGGACGCCTATCCCGAGGTTCAACCGCCCAGCGCCGGAACGGGCGTCATGCTCGGTGGCGCCGAGTTTTCATACGAGCAGGGCCGGCGCGGTCTCGACATCGCCTACGATAACCGCCGCGAGCAACGCTCGGTCCCCCAGAGCTGGTCCCTGATCCAGACCCCGAGCGAAACTTTCGCCCGGATCTTGGAATCCATCGTCGGCGGGGTCGAGGGGGCTCCCGGAACGGTTGGCGGACCGGCCCGGCGCTTCCAGGACGTCATCGCCCGCGCGATCGCGATCTACGAAGCCAACGCCAAGATCATCCACGGCGAGACGGTCTTGGTCGGAGGGGCCGTTTCCATCAGGCTTTAGAGCCTGATTTTCCCGGGTTTTCCGGCATTTTGACTGGGCGTGACGGCCGTCACAGGCGGATTAGCGCTGGGGCGCTAAGGTGTTCAAGGAGGCGCCCATGGCCGTCCAAAACGTTCTTTCGACCGCCGTTTCCGGCCTTCTCGCCCAATCGTTTCGCGCGGCCGAAATCGCCAACAATGTCGTCAACGTCAATACCGCGGGATTCATATCCGCCGAGGTATTGATCCTCTCGGTGCAAGCCGGCGATCGCGGCTCGGGGGTGTTGGCGCGGCGGCGGGAATCGAATGGGCGGGAAGGCGATGGCGGGGATACGGATCTCGCCCGCCAGTTCGCGAATCTGATCGCGACCGAGATCGCCTATCAGGCCAATGCCAGGATCGTTCGTACGGCGGAAGCGACTCTCGGCCGGCTTCTCGACACCGTCGCCTGACGGGGGTTCCGCTCCCGCCCAAATCCTCCGTAAATCCGCCGCTCCCCGGCGGCCTTTTTTTTCTTTTATTTTTTGGTAGTAAACTGGCAGTTCAGCCGTGAGGCCGGAAGCCGAGGAGCCCTCATGTCCACCGAAGTCGATTCCGCCTTCGATATCGCATTCTGGTTCTTGGACATAGCCGAACGCTCGTGCGAACACCTGCAGCCGCAAAAGCTGCAGCGGCTTCTTTTTTTGTCCCAGGCCTATTACGGGGTCGCCTTCGAGGGACGCAAGCTGATGCCCGCTGTCTTCGTCGCCGACGAAAGGGGACCGCTCGAACCCAACGTTTACATCGCGTTTTCCCGCGGCCGGCCGAAGCTGGACGCGGAACTGTTCCTGCCGTTCGAGGTCGAAAGCTTCCTCGAGGCGCTCTGGCGCCGGTTCGGCCATTACTCCGCCGACCGGCTGACCCGCATGACCAAGGAGACGATCGCCTACCGCCAAGCCTACAAGCAAGGCAGGCGCACCGAGATCGTGTTCGAGGCGATGCGGCTTTCCTTCGCCCGCGGCTCGGAGGCCCCGGTGCTCGATCAGGTGATCAAGCCCAAGGTGCTGCGCACCCAGTCGGGCCGCCCGGTCGCGGTCAAGGCGTGGGACCCGCTCGCGAAGTCCGCCATGAAACCTCCCGGGCGCGGGGGTTCCTGACGTGTTGACCCGGCGGACCGCGATGGTATCGGTCGCAACGGTTCTGGCGCTGACGCTATGTCCACAAGAAGCGCGCGCGGGCGAATCCCCGCGCGCATCAGATGATGCGCCCCTATCGGGGCGCGCGAACGAAATCCGCTTCGAACGCTCCGAATTGACCATCGCGACGGCGCGTGGCGCGCATCGCTTTCGCGTCGAGTTGGCGCTGCGCCCGGAGCAGCAAAGGCAGGGGCTTCAGCATCGGCCGTTCCTCGCCGAGGACGCGGGGATGCTGTTCGTGTACGATCAGCCCGGGCCGATCAGCATGTGGATGCTGAACACCCTGATTCCGCTCGACATGATTTTCATCGGCGCGAACGGGCGGATCGTGAACATCGCCGAGCGCACCCGGCCGAAGAGCTTGGTGACGATCCCCTCGGCCGGTCCGGCCTTGGCCGTGCTCGAAGTTCTGGGCGGTACTTCCGCGCGCCTTGGCATTCGCCCCGGCGAACGGGTCATCCATCCGCTGCTGGTGGAGCGGTGAACGGCCGTTTTACCCTTCGCCCCGGCTTGCGCCCTGCAAGGGGAGAGCGTAACTTCGCCCGCGCGGGGAGTGGCGCAGTCTGGTAGCGCACCTGCTTTGGGAGCAGGGGGTCGTGGGTTCGAATCCCGCCTCCCCGACCATTCCCGGCGGTTTCTTGGGGTCCGAACGCGAGAACGTCATGACGCTTGCGCGCATCTATCGCCCCTCCAAGACGGCCATGCAGTCGGGCCGCGCCAACATCCTGAGCTGGATTCTGGAATTCGAGCCGGGCGCGCCCCAGACGATCGATCCGCTCATGGGCTGGACCGGTTCGGCGGACATGGACGGCCAGGTGCGCCTTCGCTTCGCCTCGGCCAAGGAGGCCATCGCCTACGCCAAGCGCCACGGACTCGCCTATCAGGCGATCGAACCCAAGGAGCGCGTCGTCCGGCCGAAAAGCTACTCCGACAATTTCGCGTACACCCGCGTCAGATGACGCGGCATCCGTCGCGCCAAGGGCACGACCCCGTAGCTCAGTTGGATAGAGCACCAGCCTTCTAAGCTGGGGGCCGCAGGTTCGAATCCTGCCGGGGTCGCCACTCTCGCGCATGCGTGCCTGATCGGCCGCGACTATTAACGTTCACTAATCCCCTAGAATGAAAGGACCGGCATCTTGCCGGGCTCTCCCTGCGCGCCGATATCCGAGTCAAGAGCGGAACGTCAGTTTCCGCCGGTAACAGGGAGGAAACGATGTTGGACTTTATCACCCGCGGAAACGTGACCCGGCGACGATCTCTGCTCAAGACCGTCACTTGGCGCGGAGTGGCGATGGTTGACACGCTTCTGATCGGCTATTTCGTGACCGGAAGCTGGCTCTGGGCCGGTTCCATCGCCATCCTCGAGATATTGACGAAAATGTTTCTCTATTACCTGCACGAGCGCGCCTGGGCCCACGTCGAGTGGGGGATGCGGGGCAGGACGCAAGTGCGAAAATAAAACGCCTCGCGCCGCTTGCGAACGGCAACGCCGGGAAACGGAAAGAGCGGATCAGGTCTTGCGGATGACTTCGGTCATCGTCACGCCGAGCTTGTCGTTGACGACGACGATTTCGCCCCATCCGACGAGGGCTTCGTTGGCGCGCAGCTCGATCGGCTCGCCGACCTTGCGGTCCAATTCCACCACCGCGCCGCGGCCGAGCTTCAATATCTGGGAGATCGGCATCATGGCGGTGCCGAGAACGGCCGACACTTCCACCCGCACCTCGTAGACGGCGGATTGGCCCGGGCCGACGGGATTGGGGTTGGACTTGATATTTTTTTCGGCCATGAAAGCTCCGCGATACGGAATACGAAAACCGACTCGACGAGAATCCTACCACACCTGTTAGCGAGAGCCTAACGACGCCGCG
>MIAC01000025.1 GCA_001830475.1 Rhodospirillales bacterium RIFCSPLOWO2_12_FULL_67_15 | reverse complement strand
TCCTCGGCCGCGAAGCGGGCCGCGAGTACGAGGAGCGGAAGAACCGCTAGCTATAATGCTCGCGCATGGGGACCATGCGCGAGCTGAAAGGCGCTCCGGCGGCCGAGCGCGCGGTGCGAGTCGATCTCGCCGCGGCGTTCCGGCTGGCGGTGCGCTTCGAGCTGCACGAGGGGGTCTGCAATCACTTCAGCGTGATGCTGCCCGAAGGGCAGAGATTCTTGCTGAATCGCTACAGTTTGCACTGGAGCGAGGTGACGGCGTCCAATCTGCTCACGCTGGACGCCGAGGGCAACATCCTGGAAGGCGAGGGCGAGTTCGAGAAAACCGCCTTCTACATCCACTCGCGCATCCATCTCGCCCATCCGCGCGCGGCGTGCGTGCTGCACACGCACATGCCCTACGCCACGGCGCTTACGCTGCTCGAAGGCGGCCGGCTCGAGATGGCGGAGCAGAATGCGCTTCGCTTCTTCGACGACATCGCCTACGACGACATCTACAACGGCCTGGTGGTCGACGCGGCGGAAGGCGACCGCCTCGCGCGCGCGCTCGGCGCGAAGCGGGTGATGTTCCTCGCCAGCCACGGCGTAATCGTGGTCGGGGAATCGGTGGCCGAGGCCTTCGACTCGCTGTACTACCTGGAGCGCGCCTGCCGGCTGCAGGTGCTGGCGCGCTCGATGGGCGGGAAGCTGCGCTCGGTGCGGCCCGAGGTGGTACGCACCGCCTACCGGATGATGCGCGACGATGCGCCGAAGTACGCCGATGCGCACTTCGGCGCGCTCAAGCGCATCCTCGAGCGCGAGGAGCCGGGCTATTCTCGCTGAGGCGGTGCGGGTGCGGCCCGCCGCGCCCGAAGATCTTGCGGCCATCCACGCGATCTATTCCCACTACGTCCTGCACGGCCTCGCCTCGTTCGAGGAGGAGCCGCCCGCGCTCGAGGAGCTGCGCCGGCGCCATGAAGAGGTGCTACGGCGCGGCCTGCCCTGGCTGGTCGCGGATTTCGGCGGCGCGGTGGCCGGCTACGGCTACTGCGCGCCGTACCGCGCGCGCTCGGCCTACCGCTATACGCTCGAGGACTCGGTGTACGTGCGCGAGGACATGGTCGGCCGCGGCATCGGCACGGCGATCCTCGCGGAGCTGATCCGTCGCTGCGAGGCGCTCGGCTACCGCCAGGTCGTCGCCGTCATCGGCGACAGCGCCAACGCCGCGTCGATCAACCTGCACGCCGCCTTCGGCTTCCTGCGCGTCGGCACGCTGCGCTCGGTCGGCTTCAAGTTCGGCCGCTGGGTCGACAGCGTGCTCATGCAAAGGCCCCTCGGCAGCGGGGACGGGGTTCCCCCTAAGGGGTGATTCTTTGAATTAGTTCTTCTTGCCGCGCAGCTCGGCCACTTTGCGCTGCGCCAGCTCGACGAACACGCCGGCCGGGAACTGCTCGATGTAGAGCTTCAGCTCCTCGGGGTCGTCGCTGTCCTTGACCCCGTTCCAGAATTCCGTCTCCGCCTCGCTGCCTTTCGCGCCGGCTGCAAGCGCGGCGGACGATAAGGGGACGGTTTCGTCGGGATCCTCCGGCCGCTTGCCTTCGGCTATGCGCTGCAGCGCTTCGGCGAAACGCCGCGCGCTCTGATACCGATGCTCGGGCGCCTTGGCCAGGGCTCGGGCGACGACGCGGTCGATTTCAGGCTGGATCTGCACGAGCGAAGACGGCCAGACCGGATCGTCCTGGACGATCTTCTTCGCCAGGGCCCATTGCGTCCCCTCGAACGGCTTTTTCCCCGTGAGGAGCTGGTAGAAGAGGATGCCGGCCGAGAAAATGTCCGTACGCCGGTCGATCGCCTGCCCCTGGATCTGCTCCGGCGACATGTAGGACGGGGTCCCGATCATCGCGCCGGCCCGCGTCGCCTCGCCTTGCTCGCCGTCGGCATCGGTGATGCGCGCGACGCCGAAATCGGTGAGCTTGACGTGGCCGCCGGAATCGAGCATCACATTCGCCGGCTTGATGTCGCGGTGGATGACGCCCGCCTCGTGCGCGAACTCGAGCGCATCGAGCAACTCGGTCATCAGGCGCAATATCGTCCTGAGGTCGAGCTGCTCTTTTGCGTCGAAGTGGTCCTTGAGCTCCTTGCCCTTGATGTACTCCATGACGATGTACGCGAGGTCGCCTTCGGTGCCGAAGTCGTACACCTGCACGATATTGGGATGGTTGAGCCGCGCCACGGCGCGCACTTCGCGCTTGAAGCGCATGGAATAGTGGCGCGCGGTCGCCTCATCGAGGGTGCTGGTGAG
>MIAC01000024.1:3132-4209 GCA_001830475.1 Rhodospirillales bacterium RIFCSPLOWO2_12_FULL_67_15 | reverse complement strand
TGGCCGGGGCAAGCCCGGCCATGACGGGAAATGATGGCGCGTGATCTGCTCTAACCGCGCGACCCGGCCGATTCCACCCGCCCGGAATATGTTCTATGGTGGGGAACGATGACGGGCCCGGAACGGACGATCTTTCACATCTGCCGGCGCGACGAATGGGACGCCGCCGTGCCAACGGGCTCCTATGGCGGCTCGTCCCAGGACGAATCCTCCGGATTCATCCATTTCTCGACCGCGAACCAGGTCGTCGCCAGCGCGGCCAAGCACCGGGCCGGGCAACGGGGCCTGGTGCTGGTCGAGGCGGCGGTCGCGAGGCTCGGGGGGGCGCTCAAGTGGGAACCCTCCCGCCACGGCAGGCTGTTCCCGCATCTTTACGGTCGGATGCCGGTCCGGGCGGCGGTGCGCATCGCCGACTTGCCGCTCGGTTCCGACGGGCGGCACGTCTTTCCGCCCGATATCGCGGCTCCGATAAATACGGACGGAGGCGGGCGATGAATCTCTATCGCCTGTTGCGCCCCGCTCTGTTCGCCCTCGAGCCCGAAACCGCGCACCGCGCCGCCGTTCTCGTCCTGAAGGCGGGGCTGCTCGAAGCCTATGCCCGCAAGGACGACCCCATCCTGGCGCAGCTCCTGTGGAACCTCGACTTTCCTAATCCGGTCGGGCTTGCCGCCGGCTTCGACAAGAACGCCGAAGCTCCGGACGCGATCTTAGGCGCCGGCTTCGGCTTTACCGAGGTCGGGACCGTGACGCCGAAACCCCAGGCGGGCAATCCGCGCCCGCGGCTTTTTCGCCTTGCCGCCGATGCGGCCCTCATCAACCGCTTGGGCTTCAACAACGACGGGATCGAAGCCGTGGCGGGGCGGCTCGCGCGCCGGAGCAGACACGGCATCGTCGGCGCCAACATCGGTGCGAACAAGGACAGCGCCGACGCCATCGCCGACTACGCGGCGGGCGCGGCCCGGCTCGCGCCGCTCGCGGATTATCTCGTCGTCAACGTCTCCTCGCCCAACACGCCGGGCTTGCGCGCGTTGCAGGGCCGCGAGCCGCTCGCCCGCCTGCTCGCCCAGGTCAAGGAGG
>MIAC01000024.1:522-3056 GCA_001830475.1 Rhodospirillales bacterium RIFCSPLOWO2_12_FULL_67_15 | reverse complement strand
TCGCCTCGACGGCCTGATCGCGACCAACACCACCGTCGCCCGCCCGCCCGGGCTCATGGATGCGCATCGGGGCGAGGACGGCGGCCTTTCCGGCAAGCCCTTGTTCGAATCCTCGACCCGCGTGCTCGCCCAGCTTTACAAGCTGACCGGCGGAGCGTTGCCGCTGATCGGCGCAGGCGGCGTGGGGAGCGGGCAGGAGGCGTACGCGAAAATCCGCGCCGGGGCGAGCCTGGTGCAGCTTTATACCGCCCTCGTTTACGAAGGCCCCGGCCTGGTCGGCAGGATCAAGCGCGACTTGGCCTCGCTGCTGCGCCGGGACGGGTTTTCCTCGGTCCAGGCCGCGGTCGGCGCCGACCATCCTCCGCCCGCTGGAGCGCAGGAGGGCGCGAAGGCGGGTGGCCGGGATGACGATTTGGGGACTTAATCAGAGGTTCCTTAATTTCAGGTATTGACATAATTCCTATTATTGGCTATATTTTCCTTCGTGATAGATTCGCGTTCTTGGACAGGGTGAATAGGTAGAAGCAACCGGCTTCGGCCGGCGCCGGCGTTTTCGCACCGGCCGCGCCCCACCCGGTCGAGGGGTCAAATGACGAGGAATGATATGAAATGATGAGAGAATCGCGTTCAAAGCAGGCGGTTTCTAGGAGTTTCAATCGGTTAGGCTGGTTTTGCCTTGCCAAAACCCCCTCCAAACCCCCTCGAAACTTGCAAAAAGCTGCAAAGACCGCGCGCGCGTCAATCCGCCGCCGGGGCGCGCGGGCGGCTTATTCGCGCCAAATGCTTTTCGACCAAGCGAAACACGAGCGGCGCGCCGGCGACCAGGAACACCATGCGGACGATGTGGTGGACCGACACGAACGCGGTGTCGACGCCGAGGGCGAGGCTGACCAGAACCATTTCCGCGAGTCCGCCGGGGGCGAAGGCGAGGATCAGGCCGGCGAAGGGAAGCCCGGTCAGACGCTCCAATCCGAGCGCCGCGCCGACCGCGAGCGCGAGCATCAAGGCGGTGACACCCGCGCCGAGCGCCATGGTGCCGAACACCTTCCGCACCTCGAAGCCGACGAAGCGGGCACCGACTCCCGCCCCGAGCACGACCTGGGCGAGGTTGACGGCTTCGGCGGGCGGGCTCGCCGCCGTCAGGCCGGAAAGATGCGCCGCCGCCGAAAGCAGCATCGGGCCGAGGAGCGGCGCGGCGGGAAGGCGCAGCCGCTTTCCGGCGACGAAGCCGACGACCGCAGAGAGAGCGAGAATCAGGCCATCGAAGGGCGCGAGCTTGGCGAACGTTCCGAGCCCGGTCGGCGTCCCGGGGTCGTAGCCGTGAAACAGGCGAAACCAGAGCGGGATGGCGGATACGGTGACGAGAATCCGGACGCTGTGGATCAGCGACATGCGCCGCTCGTCGCCGCCCGATCGTTCGCCCAGGAAAACCATTTCGCTGAAGCCGCCCGGCACCCCGGCATAGAAGGCGGAAGGCGCGTTGAAGCCGGGCGCGCGGGCGAGGATCGGCGCGGCCACGGCGATGATCAAGACGGTGTAGAGGAGAAGCGCCGCGAGGCTCGGCGCCCAGAGCGCGATCCCGGCCACGACTTTGGGCGTGAAGGCGCTGCCGAGCATGGTGCCGACCACGGCGATCATCAACGCGCGCAAGCCGGAAGGCATCGCCAGCGGCGCCCCCGCGAGGGCGGCAAACGTGGTTAAGCACATCGCCCCCATCATCCACGGCAACGGCATCCGGATCTCGGCGAACAGCCAGCCGCCGGCCGCGCCAATAGCGAGCGCAAGCGCGAGCCCACGCGCCGGAACCGCCCTGATTCCGATCACGGCTGGAACTGCTCCCGGATGATCCGTTCCTCAAGCGCGTGTTCGGGATCGAAGAGCAGCGTCGAGGATATCGTACGGTCCTCGCACACCGTCACGCGGGCGACGCGGCGGATTTCGGTGAAGTCGGCCGACGCGCTGACCTGGCGCTCGTCGGCGTTCAACACCTCGATCAGGACGGTCGCCGTGCGCGGCAGCAGCGCGCCGCGCCAGCGCCGGGGCCGGAACGGGCTGATCGGGGTGAGCGCCAGCAGTCCCGCGCCGATCGGGATCACCGGGCCGTGCGCCGAGAGATTGTAGGCCGAGCTTCCCGCCGGTGTCGCCACCAGCACGCCGTCGCAGATCATTTCCGGCATCCGCACCACGCCGTCGATGCTGATCTTCAACTTGGCCGCCTGGCGCCGCTCGCGCAACAGCGAGACTTCGTTGATGGCGATGCCGTCGTAAGTCTTGCCGTCGAGGTCGAGCGCCTGCATGCGCAAGGGATGGAGCACCGCCGGCGTGGCCTTGGCGATGCGCTCGAGAAGCCCGTCCTCGCGATAGGCATTCATCAGGAATCCGACCGAACCCCGGTTCATGCCGTAAATGGTAACGGCGTTGCCCATGAAGCGGTGCAGCGTGCGCAGCATCAAGCCGTCGCCGCCGAGGGCGACGATGACGTCCGCCTTCTCGACCGGGACCTCGCCGTAGCGGGCGGCAAGGCGCTTGCGGGC
>MIAC01000024.1:0-478 GCA_001830475.1 Rhodospirillales bacterium RIFCSPLOWO2_12_FULL_67_15 | reverse complement strand
GGGGCGGCCAGTATCCCCGCCACCCTTCCTCTTGCTAGAACAGTATCGGGCCGCCCGGAGGGGGCCCCGGAAGAGGAGGGAAATACATGAGCGACGACACCGGAACGCCGACGCGGATGATTCCCGCGCTCGGCAGGATTTACGATCCTTTGACGCCTTACACCTATCCGCTGATCCGCTTCGTCACCGGGGCGATGCTGATTCCGCACGGCTGGGCGAAGCTCGTCAGCGGCAGCCCGGCGGGGCTCGCCCAGAGCCTCGCCAAGATGGGCCTGGAGCCCGCCTATGCGCTCGCCACGTATATCGGCGTGCTCGAACTCGTCGGCGGCACGATGCTCGCCTTGGGCCTCTTCACCCGCTTCGTCGCCGCGCAGGTGATCGGCTTCATGGCGATCGCCGCCTTCAAGGTTCACTGGGGCGCGGGGTTCTTCTGGAACAAGGGCGGCTACGAGTATCCCCTATTCTGGGGGCTGATGGC
>MIAC01000023.1 GCA_001830475.1 Rhodospirillales bacterium RIFCSPLOWO2_12_FULL_67_15 | reverse complement strand
ACCGTGATCTCGTGATATTCCGGATGGATGCCCTTTTTCATGAGATTGCTCCCGCGCGGATCGAATGTTTGGCCCCTATCGGCGCGTGTGCGGGCGAACCCCCGCGCGCATTAAATATTGCGCCCCCTATCGGAGCGCGTGGGCGGCCTATATACAGACGGGCCTCGGCCCGCGCAAGGGGCGCGCGGCGGCGAATCCCGCCACGCCTATTCATGTTGCGCCCCCTACCGGGGCGGATGGGTGCGAAAACCGCGGCCGCAAGGAGCAGCGATCATGACCGAGGCGGAGTTCGAACGGCTCGCGACCGCGGCGCTCACCCGCTTCGCCGAAACGCTGGAGCGGAACCTCGGCGCCGCGGCCGAGGTCGATTTCCAAGGCGGCATCCTCACCATCGTCCTCGATCGGGGCGGCACGTACGTCATCAACAAGCACGCTCCCAACCGTCAAATCTGGCTGTCCTCTCCCCGGAGCGGGGCGAGTCATTACGGCTTCGACGCCGCCCGCGCCGCCTGGATCGACACCCGTGCGGGTCGCGCGCTCGCCGACGTGCTCGCCGAAGAGCTCGGCGAGGTCGCGTCCGGACCGCTGGACCTCGGTTAACGAGATCGGCTCTAGGATTTGAGAACGCGCGGCACGAGCACGGCCAGCAACACCATGAGAAGAGCGCCGCCGAAATAAGGCGCGTCCTTGCCGATCAGACCGAAGATCGCGCCCGCCCAGGCCGGCCCGAGCACGCGCCCGAGCGTGGCGGACGAGCGCGCCAGACCCATGATCCCGCCCCGCTCCCGCTCCGCCGCCTCGAGCGAAATGAGGCTGTTGAGCGCGGGCGAAACCAAGCTGAAACCGGAACCCGCCAGCACCATCGCCGGGACGAGGGCGTAAACGTTTCCGGCGAAAGGAATGGCGGCGAGCCCGAGCGCCAGCAAAATCGCGCCGATCGAGACGAGACGGCGCTCGCCGAAGCGCGCCGCCAGCCGTCCGATCATGCCGCCCTGGATGGCGGCGCTGAGAATCCCGATGAAGGCGAAGAGATAGCCGTTCTGCTCCGGTCCCCAGCCGAACTGGCGCTCGGACCAGATGGCGAAGGTCGCTTCCATGCCGGCGAAGACGAACGTCGCGAGGAACATCAGCCCGATCATCCCGTTCAGGCGCGGGCGCCTCGGCATCTCGAACCACGGCCTTCTCGCGGTCCGCGCCGCCCCCGGTTGAAGCGTCCGTGTTTCGAGCGGAAGCGATTCGGGGAGACGAAACCAAGTCAGCGCGAAGGCCAACGCCGAAAGCGCGGCGGCCGCGAGCGCGGGCGTGCGGAAATCTGCCGCCGCCGGATCCGGGCCGGCGAGCAGGCCGCCGATCGCCGGTCCGGCGATGAAGCCGAGGCCGAAAGCCGCGCCGATCAGCCCCATGCCGCGGGCGCGCGTCTCGGGCGCGGTGACGTCGGCGACGTAGGCGAAGGCGGCCGAGATGTTGCCGGCCATGAACCCGGTCGCGATGCGCACCGCGAACAGCGCGGCGAGGCTCTCGATCGAGGCGAGCGCGACGTATCCGGCCACCATGCCGAGAAGCGTCGCGAGCAGCACGGGCCGCCGCCCGACCCGGTCGCTGATCCGCCCCCACAACGGCGCCGCCACCAGTTGCGCCGCGGAATAGGAGGCCATCACCAGCCCGACCTCGAACGGAGAAGCGCCAAAATGCTCGGCGAAGAACGGCAGCAGCGGAATGATGATCCCGAAACCGATCAGGTCCACGAGGACGATGAGAAACAATGCGGGCATATGCGCGCGGAAAAAGGAGGGAGCGGAGGGTGCGTTAGAGCATGACGCGATCAGATGGCATCGCCCCCCTCACCCTTCCCTCTCCCCCCGCGACTTGCGGGGGGAGAGGGTTGCGTAGGGTTGGCGCGTCGGCAAGACGCGCCTTACCCGAAGCTGGGTGAGGGGGGATGATTCCATTCGATCGCAACATGCGTCAGCGTTCGGTGAGCTTGATCTCGATTCGCCGGTTGCGGCGATACGCGATCTCGTCGCGCCGCTCGTCCAACGGATGAAATTCGCCGAACCCGGCGGCGGCGAGCCGGTTCGGCGGCACTCCCCGCGCCATCAGGAACCGGAGCACCGAAAGGGCGCGGGCCGACGACAGTTCCCAGTTGGAGGGATAGCGCGGCGTGCCGATGGGAACGCGGTCGGTGTGCCCGTCGATCCTCAGCACCCAGTCGATGTCGGCGGGAATTCTCGCCGCGAGCTCGGCGAGCAGGGTGGCGAGGCGGGCGAGCTGTTCGGCGCCGGCAGCGCCGAGATCGGCCGAACCGGTTTCGAACAGAACCTCGGACTGGAAGACGAACCGGTCGCCGAC
>MIAC01000022.1 GCA_001830475.1 Rhodospirillales bacterium RIFCSPLOWO2_12_FULL_67_15 | reverse complement strand
AGCGCTGATCCCGCGCCGCTAACAAAGTTTTTGCGCCGTCTCATCTCCCCCGCTCCATCATCTCGATGAACCGCTGGAACAGGTAGCGGCTGTCCTGGGGGCCGGGCGAGGCTTCGGGATGGTACTGGACCGAGAACACCGGCTTGCCTTCGAGGCGCAAGCCCTCGCACGTCCCGTCGAACAATGAAACGTGGGTTTCGACCACGCCCTGGGGCAGGCTGGCCCGCTCCACGGCGAAGCCGTGGTTCTGGCTGGTGATTTCGACCTTGCCAGTCGCCAGGTCCTTGACCGGATGATTGGCGCCGCGATGGCCGAGGTGCATCTTGTAGGTGCGCCCGCCGAGCGCGAGCGCGAGCATCTGGTGGCCGAGGCAGATGCCGAACAGCGGGAGCCCGGAGGCGAGCACGCCCCGGATCGCCGGCACGGCGTATCGCCCGGTCGCCGCCGGATCGCCCGGGCCGTTGGAAAGGAACACTCCGTCGGGCTTGCGCGCCAGCACGTCCTCGGCGGTCGCGGTCGCGGGCAATACCGTCACCCGGCAGCCCATCTCGGCGAGGCAGCGGAGAATGTTGCGCTTCGCGCCGTAATCCAGCGCGACGACGTGAAAGCGGGGGTTCGCTTGGCGGCCGTAGCCTCGGCCCCAGCCCCAGGTCGTCTCGTCCCAGGAATAGCTCTGGCCGCAGGTGACGTCCTTCGCCAAGTCCATGCCTTCGAGCCCGGGCCAGGCGCGGGCTTGGGCGGCGAGCGCGGCGACGTCGATCGCGGCGCCGTCCTGGGCGTGCACGATCACGCCCGCGGGCGCGCCGCCGTCGCGGATGCGGCGGGTCAGGCGGCGCGTATCCACGCCGGTCACGGCGGGGAGGTCGTGGGATTTGAGCCAAGCATCGAGATGCCGCTCGGCGCGCCAGCTGGCGGGGTCGGTGATGCGCGCCTTCAAGACGAGCCCGCGCGCGGCCGGGGCGGTGGTTTCGATGTCCTCGGGATTGGTGCCGACGTTGCCGACGTGGGGAAAGGTGAAGGCGATGATCTGCCCGGCATAGGAGGGATCGGTGAGGATTTCCTGATAGCCGGTGATCGAGGTGTTGAAGCAGACTTCGCCGGTCGCGGTGGTTTGCGCGCCCGCGCCCGAACCCCAGAACACCGAGCCGTCGGCGAGCACCAACGCCGCGTTCGCGCCCGGCGGGCGTACACTTGCCGGGACGGACGAGGTTGCGGCAGGGGTCGCGGCGGGCCTCAAGCGGTGGCCTCCGGCTACAGAGCCCAGGATTGGAATTAAGGACGGTCGTCGCGTCGCGCGCGAACGTCTAAGCCAAGAAGGGCTCTAGCGTCAAGTCCGCCCGGTATGCCTTATTCCTTTTATTTCAATAAGATATATAAAACCGGGTGATTGCCTTTTGGGGCCGTTTCGGGTACTCTTCCGCTTTCCGGAAACGATAGGGACTCAAGGGCGGCCGATTCGCCGCCGGCGCTCCCCCGGTCACGACGAAAAACCCGCCAGATCCGCCATCCCGTCCGCCAAAACTCGAGGGAGAGGGGCCATGCTCCGCCAGCGCCTCAGCGATGCGCTTAAAGACGCGCTCAAAACCAAGGACCAGATCGGGGTTTCCACCGTGCGCCTCATCCTCGCGGCGCTGAAGGACCGCGACATCGCCGCCCGCGGCAAGGGCAACAAGGACGGCATTGCGGACGAGGATATCCTCGGCCTCCTGCAAAGCATGATCAAACAGCGCCAGGAAAGCATCGTTCTCTACGAAAAAGGTGGCCGGTGCGAACTGGCCGAACAGGAACGGGGCGAAATCGCCGTCATCGAGCGGTTTCTGCCCAAGCAGATGGGCGAAGACGAAATGGCCAAGGCTGTCGCTGCGGCGATCGGCGAAACCGGCGCCCAGAGCCTCAAGGACATGGGCAAGACCATGGCCGCGCTCAAGAGCCGCTACGCCGGCCAGATGGATTTCGCCAAGGCGAGCGCGCTGGTCAAGCAGACGCTGGCCTGAGCCGCTCCCGAATCGCCTCCCGAATCGCTTCCCGAATCGCCCCCCGATTCGCCCCCCTTGGGCCGGATGAGGCCTCCGATCTCGCCCATCCACATCCCGGAAAAAGCGTGGAACGCGGGGACAAGTGCGCGCGGCCTGTGGTCCGAGGCGAATCGGGGCCTATGATGACGGCGAAACGGTCGGACGGCTTTCCCCGTCCCGCCCCTGATTGTTCTTTTCCGGAATTGCCCTGGTCATGGCCTTCCCCGCGGCGTTCCTCGACGAACTCAAGACCCGCATCGGGCTCGTTCCGATCGTGGGCAAGCGCGTGCGCCTGATCCGGCGCGGGCG
>MIAC01000021.1:9309-9477 GCA_001830475.1 Rhodospirillales bacterium RIFCSPLOWO2_12_FULL_67_15 | reverse complement strand
CGGACGCGCGCGGCAAATGTTGATCGCGGGCGTGTGCGAATCCCTGCTCGGCGGCCACGCAGCGGCGATCGCCGCAAGAACGTAACGAGCTCCGCGACCCGAGCAACCCGTCAAGTTTGGTCCTGGCTTTGGACCGTGAACGCAAAACGCCGCCGTCCTTGCGGACGG
>MIAC01000021.1:0-9267 GCA_001830475.1 Rhodospirillales bacterium RIFCSPLOWO2_12_FULL_67_15 | reverse complement strand
GGTTCGTCGCGGCGGTTTTGCCCCGCTCGGTCGTCATTTCGTAATTGACCTTCTGACCTTCGCGCAGGGTATCGAGCCCGGCGCGCTGCACGGCGGTGATGTGGACGAAAACGTCCTTGCCGCCGTCGCTCGGCTGGATGAAGCCGAAGCCTTTGCTGGGGTTAAACCACTTGACGGTGCCGCTAGCCATATCTGGCCTCCTTTAGCACGTGTTGAGACAAACGCCCGCGCGGACCTCCGCACGGTCATGAACAATCCGGATTGAGGGGAGTCTTGAGTTGGAGCCATTCGCTCGACGCAAGGCGTCAGTGGAGGCGCGCTGCAAGGCAGGCCAAAATCTCGATTGCCGACGGAGAGAGGACACCATTTGTTCTTCCGAGTCAAGCGAAACCGGGCGGAACCCCCATCGGGGAACAATCCGCTTTAATTCCAAGATGTTTGGCCTTGTCGGAACCCGCTCACACGGCGCGCGAATGGCGGCCCCGGCCGGTGCCGAGATAGCCGTCGAACACGGCCGCAACGGTGCGCATGAAGAACCGGCCGGCCTCAGTGATCCGCACGACCGAGCCCGCGATCTCGGCGAGCCCGTCGGCGACCATCGGGGCGAGAGCCGCGGTTTCGGCCGCGAAGGCGTCCTCGGGAAAACCGTGGGCGCGGGCGAGCTGGGCGAGATCGGCCTGCATGTCGCACATCAGCCGCTCGATGATGGCGCGCCTGAGCCGGTCCTCGGGCGCGAGCGCCACGCCGCGGCGGACGGCGAGCCGGCCGGCCGCGATCGCCTCGTCGTAGGCGTGGAAGGGGACCGCGTTCTGGACGTAACCCTGCGGGAATTGCCCGATGGCGGAGGTGCCGAAGCCGATCAGAATTGCGGCACCGTCGTCGGTGTAGCCTTGGAAGTTGCGCTTGAGCCGTCCGTCGTCGAAGGCGCGGGCCAAGGAATCGTCGGGCCGCGCGAAATGATCGAGTCCGATGGGGCGGTAGCCGTGCGCCGCGAGCGCCTCCGCCGCGGCGCGGGCCTGCCGGAGCCGCACGAGCCCGCCGGGCAGGGCGTCTTCCCGGATCATCTTCTGGTGGGTTTTCATCCACGGCACATGGGCGTAGCCGAAGACCGCCAGCCGATCGGGATGCAAGGACGCGACCAGGTCCACCGTGCGCCGGACATCGGCCTCGGTCTGGTAGGGAAGACCGTACATCAGGTCCATGTTCACCGCGCCGATCCCCGCGCCGCGCAGGCCTTCCACCGCCGCCGCCACGCGCGGGAAGGGCTGAATCCGGTTGATCGCCTTCTGGACGCGGTCGTTGAGGTCTTGCACCCCGAGGCTCGCCCGGTTGACGCCGGCTTCGGCCAGCGCGCGGATGCGCGCATCGTCGAGCGTGCGGGGATCGGCCTCGACCGCGATTTCGGCGTGCGGCCGGACGTCGAAATGCGCCCTGAGAACGGTCATCAAGTCGAGGAAATCGTCCGGCGCTAGCTGGGTCGGCGTCCCGCCGCCCCAATGGATTCGTCCGACCGGAGCCCGGCGTCCGATGATTCCGGCGACGAGCGCGATCTCGCGCTTGAGCGTCGCGGCGTAATCGGCGATCGGCGCGTAGCGGACGGCGACCTTGGTGTGGCAGCCGCAGTACCAGCACATCTCGGCGCAGAACGGCACGTGGAGATAGAGCGAGACGGTCTCGCTTTCGGGCAGCGCCGCGAGCCAGCGCCGGTAGTGGGCCGCGTCCACGCCCGCGTGGAAGTGCGGCGCGGTCGGATAGCTGGTGTAACGCGGGACCGGCCGGTCGTAGCGCTCGAGCAGACTTGGGGACACATCCATGGCGCGAAATCTAACAGGAAGCCCGGCTCGGGCCTTGACGGCGGTCAAAGGCCGCGGGCGGGCCGAGGCCGGGTTGGTTTAAAAAGACCCACTAATTTCAGATAGATATCGGATTCCGGGGGGCGCTTACGCATCGCCGTGAAAGACGCATTGTCCCGTAATGGATTGTGAACAATCATGTCCTAAATTTCTCCGTATTCGTCGCGCTCGCGAGCGACCGCGGCCTGGGGGGAGGTATCGGCCTGACACAGGAAATCACCTACGAAGTCCAGGTCAGCAAGGAGGGGCGCTGGAACGTCGCCGAGCTTTGCGTCACCCGCGGCGACGGCGTGAAGGTGGCGGAAACCCTTCTCGCCGGCGGCAAGGCGGACGCCGTCCGCGTCCTCGAGGAACGCGAGGGGCGAAAGCCCAAGGTGATCTTCGAGAAGGCTGGTGCCGGCCGCGCCGAAAAGCCGATCACCATCGCCGCGATCGAAGATTCGCCCGTCTGTCTGACGCCGGCGAACTTCTTCACCTTCGAATCCCGGCTGACCGTCGCGCGTCTTCTCCGCCAGTTTCTCGACGAGTACGGCCTGACCGCGCTCGAGCTTCTCTACGATTTCGGCCGGCTGCGCCAAATCTACCGCCACGAAACCCTCTATCCCCAGGCGCTGCACCGGCTCGCCAACATCCAGGCGCGCAAGACGGGCGAGAAGCCCGCCGAGCGTGTCGAATTCCTCCACCGCGGGATGATGGATCTGATGGAACGCGCCCGCGACGACGACGACATCGTCCGCTTCCACGCCATCCTCAAGGAGCAAGGCGTGCTCGCCATGGTCGCGGCCGTGGACAAGGAGTTCAAGGGCGACCACGCCGTCTATCTCAAGGGCGGCGCGATGGCGAAGCTGCTCGGCGAAGACGCCGAGTGGAACGGCAAGGTTTCGCTGTTGTGCGCCGAACTGGAGCGCGGAGCGAACGGCGAAGCGCTGTCCTTTCTCGACGATGCCTTGGCGGAAATTCTCGATGGCGGCCAAGCCATCCAATCCATCTTCGGCGGGCAGGCAGACCTCGGCACGGCGCTGCGCAATATGACGCTGCTCAGCTACGGCGCATGCCCCATCAAGGGCGGGCGTAATTCCTGCCTGCCCAAGCTCAACGCCGTCCTCGGCCGGACGCGCCTTGCCCGTTCGCGCCAGATCATCGTCGGACGGGTGGAGCGGGCGCTAAAGGGGATCTCTCCGCTCACCAAGGAAGACCCGAAGGCCGACCGGGAAGCGTTCGTCAATCTTCTCCGCAAGCTTGTCGCCCCGGCCGGGCTGATCGGTGGGCCGGGCATGAGCGAGGCCGTGACCTTGCGCGCGCGCATCAGCCTCGCCGACGGCGGCGAGGACCTGACGCCGGAGAAGGCCATCGCCGAAATCCAGGCCGTTCTTTCCGGACGGGCGGCACGACTGGGTTATCTGCTCGATCTCGCCCGCAGCCCCTTCGGGCAAAAGAACCTGCTCATGGTGGTCAAGGCGCTTGCCGAACTGATGGCCGAACTGCCCAATCTCGCCGCCCTCTTCCCGGCGGGAAGCTCGCGCCCGCAGCAGGTGGCGGTGGTTTCGGACTTGCGCCGCCGCCTGGACGGCGAAGCGATCCCGAAGGATTTGCGCGACCAGCTCGCGCGCCGGCTCGAAAACCTGGTCGCGGGCGAAAAGGCCGCGCCCGCCGATGACGGCGGTGCGGAAGCGGAGCCGATCGCCGCGGCCGCGGCGGAAAAAGTCCGCGTCGACGGCCAGGACTTGCCGCGCCGCATCGCGGGCGCCGGCGAATACCTGTTCCGCCAGGGCGACCCCGGCGACGAGGCGTATATGGTCATGTCGGGCGAGATCGAGATTCTGGTCGGCGCGGCCGGGAAAGAGCGGGTGCTTTCGGTGGCGCGGCGCGGCGACGTCATCGGCGAGATGGCGCTGCTTTCCGATGAGCCGCGGGTGGCCTCGGCGCGCGTGCGCACGCCCGCGGATTTGCTCGTCGTTCCGGAAGAGATGTTCCGGGCACGCCTGGACAGGCTCGCGGAAACCGACCGCATCCTGCGCCGGGTGCTCGACGCCTACGCCGAACGCCTGCGCGCCGCCGTGCGGAACTGATCCGTCAGGACTGAAGGTCCAGCGTCACTTCGACCACGCCCTCGCCGGGGATGAGGCGTTGGCCGAAGCCGAGGTTGCGGGCCAGTTCCCGCATGCGCGCGTTCTCGGTCATGACTTGGCCGACGATCGAGCGCGTACCCCGGGCGCGGCAATAGGCGATCATCTTTTCGAGCAGGTGGTGGCCGAGTCCCTGGCCGCCGAGGTCGGAGCGGACGACGATGGCGAACTCGGCGCGCTGGTTGTCGGGGTCGGTCGCGGTGCGGACGACGCCGAGCGTCTCGCGGCCGCCGCCATTGCGCTCGGCGGAGGCGATGAAGGCCATTTCGCGGTCGTAGTCGATCTGGGTGAAACGCGCCATTTCCGAGTGAGGCAGTTCGCGCACCATGCCGAAGAACCTAAAACGGACATCCTCGGGGCTGAGCTTGGAGATGAACTCGTAATGCTCGGGTTCGTCCTCGGGCCGGATGGGCCGGAGCAGCGCACGCCGACCGGATTGCAGGGTAAAGGTTTCTTCCAGTTCCTGCGGATAGGGCCGGATGCTGAGGCGGCTCGCGCCGTCGCCTTCCGCGGCCCGGATGCGGATACGCGCGTCGAGCGCGAGCACGCCCTGCGCGTCGGCGAGCAGCGGGTTGATGTCCATCTCCACGATCTCGGGGATATCCACGATCATCTGCGCGACGCGCATCAGCGCGAGGCCAAGGGCATCCATGTCGGCCGGGGCCCGCCCGCGCCCGCCGCGCAAAAGACGCGCGACGCGCGTGCGCGCGACCAGCTCGCGGGCGAGATTCAGGTTCAAGGGCGGCAACGCGATTGCCCGGTCGGCGATCGTCTCGACCGCCGTGCCGCCTTGGCCGAACAGGACAACGGGGCCGAAAATGGGATCGGTGGCGATGCCGGCGATGAGTTCGTGCGCGCCGGGCCTAGCCGCCATCGGCTGCACGGTGAAACCGATCACGCGGGCCTCGGGCGCCCGGGCGGCGACCAGGCGCAGCATGCGCTTGGCGGCGTTTTCCACGGTCGGCTCCGAATCGAGAAACAAGTCGACGCCGCCGACGTCGGACTTGTGGCTGATGCCTTCGGCGAGAATCTTGAGGGCGACGGGAAAGCCGATGGCGCGGGCCTTGAGGGCGGCTTCGGCCGGGGTGCGGGCGATGTGGGTTTCGACCGTCGGAATGCCGTAGGCGGCCAGCACCGCCTTGGACTGCAACTCGTCGAGGACGATGCTGGCCGTCGCGTCGGGGGCGCGGGCCAGCGCCTCTTCCACCATCAGACGGGCGGCGGTTGCGGAGACGGTGAACTCCGTCGGCGCCGATGGCGGCGTTTCCATCAGCATCTCCTGATTGCGCCGGTAGCGGATGAGATGGAGGAAAGCGCGCACCGCCGCTTCGGGGGTGTGAAAGGTCGGAATTCCCTCGCGCGCGAAGAGTCTCCGGGCCGGAGCGATCGCCTCGCCGCCGACCCAACTCGTGAGCACGGTCGCAGACTCGGCGCGAAGGGCGTCGACGACTGCCTGCGCGGCCTCGGTGCTGTTGGCGACCGCGGTCGGCGCGTGCATGACGAGCAGGGCGTCCACTTCCGGCGCGCGGGCCAGGATGCGCGCGGCCTCGGCGTAACGGGCCCCATCCGCGTCGCCGACGATGTCCACCGGATTGCCGCGCGACCACGTGGCGGGCAGGGCGGCGTCGAGTTCGGCGATCGTTTCGGGCGCGAGAACGGCGAGACGGCCGCCGTCTTCGATCAGGCGGTCCACCGCCATGACGCCGATGCCGCCGCCGTTGGTCAGGACGGCGAGACGATCGCCGCGCGGGCGGCGGACGCGGGCGAGGGTTTCGACCGCCTCGAACAGTTCTTCGACGCTGAACACGCGCAACATTCCCGCCCGCCGGAGGGCGGCGTCGTAAACCTCGTCCGATCCGGCGAGCGCGCCGGTGTGGGATTGGGCCGCGCGCATTCCGTCGGCGAAGCGTCCGGCCTTAACCGCCAGGACCGGCTTGTTGCGCGCCGCGGCGCGCGCCGCCGACATGAAGTTGCGCCGCGAGCTGATGGATTCGATGTAGAGCAGAATGGCGCGGGTGTGGGGATCGCTGCCGAGGGCGTCGAGCATGTCGCCGAAACCGATGTCGGCGCCGTCGCCGAGGGAAACGAAGCAGGAAAAGCCGATGCCGCGGGCGCGCGCCCAGTCGAGCACGGCGGTGCCGAGCGCGCCCGATTGCGAGACGAACGCGATCTCGCCGGCGAGCGCGGAGGTGTGCGCGAAACTGGCGTTCAGGCCGATGCGCGGAACGATCAATCCCAGGCAGTTGGGCCCGAGGATGCGCGTGCCGTATCGCCGGGCCGCGGCAAGCATCGCTTCCTGGGCGGACGTGCCGTCCGCGAGCTTGGTGCGGGCAAGCCCGGCGGTGACGACGATGGCCGCGCCGATCCCTTTCGCGCCGGCGGCTTCGATCATCGCCGGCACGGTCGCGGGCGGGGTGCAGACCAGGGCGAGGTCGGGAGCCTCGGGCAGGCTGGCGACGTCCGCGTAGGCGAGCACGCCCGCGACCGCCTTGCGGCGCGGGTTGACGGGCAGGACCGGGCCGGAAAACCCGCCCGCGAGCAGGTTGCGGAGGACGACGTGCCCGACCGAGCCTTCATCGGCCGAGGCGCCGATGACGGCGACGGAGCGGGGCGCGAACAGCTTGTCGAGAGCGCGAAGGGACATGGGAGGGGTTCCAGCGGGTTTTCCGGCGCACGCCCCGGTCGGGGCGCACCATGAATATGCGCGGCGGGATTCGCCGCCGCGCCCCTCCCGCGCGCAGCCGTTACTTCGATTTCATCACGTAAACGCCGTCCCATTTTTCGGGCGGCTCGGCCTTCAGGTGCTCGCAGCGCTCGATGTAGATTTTGGAAAGCTTGTCGTTGGGGTTGGCCTTGAGCGTTTCCTGGAACGCACCGATGGCGCGGTCCCAGTGGCCGTCGCGGTAATACTTGATCCCGGCGCGGAACTGGTTGACGGCGTCCATCATGTTGGGAAAGCTTTCGTCGGTGTGGTAATCGAGCACCTCGTAGACCGCGACCGGCTGGGTCTTGCCCTTGACCACCACCAGGTCGACCTCGCGGGTGCGATAGGTGCCCTTCAGCCGCTTGAAGGTGTTTTCGCTGATGAGGATGTGGGCGGCGTACTGCTTGCAGGCGCTTTCGAGCCGCGAGGCGAGGTTCACGCCGTCGCCGATCACGGTGTAGTCCATGCGCTTGGGCGAGCCGATGTTGCCCGAAACCACCGTGTCGGTATTGAGCCCGATCCCCATGTCGATGGTGAGCAGGCCATTGGCGGCGCGGGTCACGTTCCAGGCATTCATTTCCTTCATCATGGAGATCGCGGCGCGCGCGGCGCGGTCTTCGTCGTCGTCGTGCGCGACCGGCAGGCCGAACTCGGCCATGATCGCGTCGCCGATGAACTTGTCGAGCATGCCGCCTTCGCGGGTGATGCAATCGACCATGATGGTGAAATATTCGTTGAGAACCGAGACGATGCCCTGCGGCCCGAGGTTCTCCGAGAGGGTCGTGAAGCCGCGCACGTCGGAGAACAGGATGGTCGCCGGCACGCTGCGCCCGCCGAGCGCCTCGGCCCCGCTCGCCAGCAACTGGTCGGCGAGCCCCGGGTCCATGTAGCGGGCCATGGTCGACTTCATCCGCTTTTCCGAGCTGATGTCGTCGATCATCACCATCGAGCCGAGTTTCTTGCCTTCGGCGCTCATGAGCGGCTGGATGTTGATGTTGGACGAGGTTTTTTCTCCGCCGCAGATCAGTTCCGCGTCCATGGCGATCTCGCCGGTCTGGGATTCCTCGACTTTGTGGATTTTCTCCAGCAGCCAGGCGTTTTCGTTGGCGAAATAGTCCTTGGCTTGCTTGCCGATCACGTCCTTGGCGGCGGCGCGCAGGATGTGCAATCCGGCGGCGTTGCAAGTGACGATCTTGCCGTCCTCGTTCAGCGTGATGACGCCGTTGGACATGCTTTGCAGCATGGACTCGTTGTAGTTTTTCATGTTTTGGACGTCGGCGAACAGCTTGGCGTTCTCCAGGCCGATCGAGATTTGCGCGGTGAAGGCGCGCAGGCGCTGCTCGTCCTCGTCGGTGAAGGGCCCGCCGCGCTTGTTGAGGATCTGGGTGACGCCGATCACCTTGCCCTGCTTGTTGACCACCGGTACGCACAGGATCGAGCGGGTGAAGAAACCGGTCTTCTTGTCGAAGCCCGGATTGAAGCGCAGGTCGGCGTAGGCATGCGGGATGTTCACCGTCTTGTTTTGGGTGAAAACCGCGCCGGCGATGCCGAGATGGTTGGGAAAGCGGATCTGGGTCGCGCCGAGGCCCTCGCCGACCTGGGACCACAGCTCGTTGGTCTTGTCGTCGTTGAGGAACAGGGTGGACCGCTCCGCCTGCAGCATCCGGGTCGCTTCGCTCATCACCTTCTTGAGCAGCGAGCCGAGATCGATGTCCGAAGTGACGTCGGCGACGATGTCGAGGAACTCCATCTCCTTTTCCCGGTTCTTCTTCATCCGCTCGATGAACTGGGAACTTTGCAGGGCGACGGTCGCCTGCGACGTCATCGCCTCCAGCACGCGCAGGTCCTCCTCGCCGAACGCGCCTTCCTTTTTGTTCAGGCACTGGGCGACGCCGATGATCTCGCCCTTCACCGTCTTGACCGGGACGGCGATGATGTTGCGGGTGGTGAAGCCGGTCTGCTGGTCCACCTGGCGGTTGAAGTGCGGGTTGTTGTAGGGATCGTCGACGAGCAGGCTTTCGCCGGTCTGGAAGACGTGGCCGGCGATGCCCTGGGTGTTGAGGAAGCGGATCTCGCGCCGGAAAGTGCCCTGGGCGAAACGGGAATAGAGTTCGCCGGTCTGCGGATCGTTGAGGAAAAGCGTGGTGCGCTCGGCACCCAGCTCCCACGACGTCATTTCCATCACCGTCTCGATGATCTCGTCGAGGGAATCGATCGCCGCCACCTTGCGCGAAAGGGCGAGCAGCATCTCGGCTTGCTGGAGGCGCCGGCGTTCGTCTGCGGCGACCCCGGCGGCCGCTGGCGCGGCGGCGGGCGAATCCCCGCCGCCATGCTTATGTTGCCGCGCGGATTCGCTCGCGGCGGTCGCGGGACCGGGACCGGGAGCGCGGCGGGCGGTCGTAGGGGTGCGTTTTCCGTCGTTCATGAGTTCAAGAATTCCTCGATGACGCGTCGGTTCTGTCAGCGGCCGGCGGCAGGTTTATCCCCGCCGCCATCTTTAAGTAGCCGCGAAGATTCGCTCGCGGCGGCGCGGACGGAGATGCCGGCGCGTTGGGCGCTTTCCAGCCGATCGCGCAGCTCTTGG
>MIAC01000020.1:2397-3342 GCA_001830475.1 Rhodospirillales bacterium RIFCSPLOWO2_12_FULL_67_15 | reverse complement strand
GTCGAGAACGACGAACTTGGGCTTCAAGACCAGCGCCCGGGCGATCGCGATTCGCTGTCGCTGACCGCCCGAGAATTCGTGCGGATAGCGGTCCTGGGTCTCGGGGTCCAGGCCCACTTCGGCGAGCGCCTGGCCGATGAGCGCGCGCCTGGCGTCCGCGTCGCCGCCGAGGCCGTGGACCAAAAGCCCTTCTTCGACGATCTGGCCGACGGACAAGCGCGGGCTCAAGGAGCCGAACGGGTCCTGGAAGACGATCTGCATCTCGCGCCGGATCGGCCGCAGCGCCTTGGCGCGCAAGCCCTCGATGGCGCGGCCCTGGAAAGCGACCTCGCCTTCGCTCCTTTCCAGCCGGAGCAGCGCGCGCCCGAGCGTGCTTTTGCCCGAGCCGCTCTCGCCGACGATGCCGAAGGTGTGGCCTTCCCTGACCGCGAGCGTGACCCCGTCCACCGCCTTGACGTGGCCGACGACGCGGCGGATCACGCCGCGCTTGATCGGAAACCACACTTTCAGATCGCGGCACGCCATGATCTCGGGCGCATCGGCGCGCGCCGGCTCGGGCGTTCCCTTGGGCTCGGAGGCGAGCAGGTGCCGGGTGTAGTCGTGGCGGGGGGCGCGAAAAACGTCCGGCAACACCCCCTCTTCGACAATACGCCCCTGGCGCATGACGTAGGCGCGGTTGGCGATCCGCCGCACGATGCCGAGGTCGTGGGTGATGAACAGCACCGCCATGCCGAGGCGGGCCTGCAATTCCTGCAAGAGCTTCAGAATCTGCGCCTGGATGGTCACGTCCACCGCCGTGGTCGGCTCGTCGGCGATGAGGAGATCGGGGTTGTTGGCGAGCGCCATCGCGATCATCACCCGCTGCTGCTGGCCGCCCGAGAATTCGTGCGGCAGCGCGTCCATGCGCGCGATCTGCTCCTTGAGGCCGACCAGCTCGAACAGCTC
>MIAC01000020.1:1328-2346 GCA_001830475.1 Rhodospirillales bacterium RIFCSPLOWO2_12_FULL_67_15 | reverse complement strand
GCTTTCCGCGACCTGGCGGCCGATGCCTTGGAGCGGATTGAGGGAGGTCAGCGGCTCCTGGAAGATCATCGCCATCCGGTCGCCGCGCAGCGCCCGGACGCGGGTCTCGGGCGCCGACAAAATCTCCTCGCCCTTGAAGCGGATGCGGCCGCGCGGGTGCCACGCCTGGGGGTACGGCAAAAGCCGCATCGCCGAAAGCGCGGTCACCGACTTGCCCGAACCGCTCTCGCCGACCAGGGCCGCGATTTCGCCCTGGCGGACCACGAGCCGGGCGCCCTCCACCGCCTTGACCTCGCGCGCCCCCCGGCCGAAGGAGACGTGCAGGTCTTCGATTTCGAGCAAGGGCGCGGGGTCGGCCATCGCGGTGTCCTTCCTAGCGCCGGGTTTTGCGCGGATCGAAGGCGTCGCGCACGCCTTCGCCGACGAAGACGAGGAGCGACAGCATCACCGCGAGCACGAAAAACGAAGTCAGCCCGAGCCACGGCGCCTGCAAATTCGCCTTGCCCTGGCCGAGAAGCTCGCCCAAGGAGGCCGAGCCCGGCGGCAGGCCGAAGCCGAGGAAATCGAGGGCGGTCAGCGTGGTGATCGAGCCGTTGAGGATGAACGGCAGGAACGTCAGCGTCGCGACCATGGCGTTGGGAAGGATATGGCGGAACATGATGGTGGCGTCCCCGACCCCCAGCGCGCGGGCGGCGCGGACGTAATCGAAGTTGCGCCCGCGCAGGAATTCCGCCCGGACCACGCCGACCAGCGCCATCCAGCTGAACAGCAGCATCAGCCCGAGCAGCCACCAGAAATTCGGCTCGACCACGCTCGCCAGGATGATGAGAAGATAGAGCGTCGGCATCCCGCCCCAGATTTCGATGAAGCGCTGGAAGATGAGATCGGTTCGGCCGCCGAAGTAGCCTTGGACCGCCCCGGCGGCGACGCCGACCACCGAACTGAGCAGCGTCAGCGTCAGCCCGAACAGGACCGAGACGCGGAATCCGTAAATGAGCCGGGCGACCACGTCGCGGGC
>MIAC01000020.1:0-1266 GCA_001830475.1 Rhodospirillales bacterium RIFCSPLOWO2_12_FULL_67_15 | reverse complement strand
TCCGGTCGACCGTGGTGTAGGAGTAACGCACCGGCGGCCAGACAATCCATCCGTCCGCTTCGATCTTTTTCCCGAGATAGGGATCGCGGTAATCGGCCTCGGTCGGGAAGTCGCCGCCGAAATCGGTCTCGGCGTAGGCAAACAGCACCGGCGCGTAAAATTTTCCTTCGTGGCGGATCAAGAGCGGCTTGTCGTTGGCGATCAGCTCGGCGAACAGGCTGAGAACGAACAGGCCGAGGAAAAGCCACAGCGACCAGAAGCCGCGGCGGTTGGCGCGGAAGTTCTCGATCCGCCGCACCGTCGGCGGCGTCAACCTGAGCCCGAAAACGCGCGGGGCGGAAACGGTGGCGCTCATGTCATGTTTCCCGGGCCTCGAAGTCGATGCGCGGATCGACGACGTGATAGGCGAGATCGCCGAGCAAATTCATCAGGAGCCCGAGCAGGGTGAAGAAATAGAGCGTGCCGAACATCACCGGATAGTCGCGCTTCAGGGCCGCCTCGAAGCCCAAGAGCCCGAGCCCGTCGAGGGAAAAGATCACCTCGACCAGCAGCGCCCCGGTGAACAGAATCCCGACGAAGGCGCCGGGGAAACCCGCGATCACGATCAGCATGGCGTTGCGGAAGACGTGGCCGTAGAGGATGCCGCGCTCGGGCAGCCCCTTGGCGCGCGCGGTGGTCACGTACTGCTTGTTGATTTCCTCCAAGAACGAATTCTTGGTCAGCATGACGAGGCCGGCGAAGCCGCCCACCACCAGGGCCGCGACCGGGAGCGCGATGTGCCAGAAATAATCGGCGATGCGCGCCGGCCAGGCCATCGCCGCCCAGTCGGGCGAGGTCAGCCCGCGCAGGGGAAAGACGCTCCAGAAGCTTCCGCCCGCGAACAGCACGATCAGGAGGATCGCGAACAGGAATCCGGGGATGGCGTAGCCGACGACGACCACCGCGCTGGTCCAGACGTCGAAGCGCGAACCGTCGCGCACCGCCTTGGCGACGCCGAGCGGGATCGAGACGAGATAGACGAGCAGCGTGGTCCAGAGCCCGAGCGAGATCGAGACCGGCATCTTGTCGAGCACCAGGTCGACGACCTTGCGGTCGCGGAAGAAGCTCTCGCCGAAGTCGAAGACGAGGTAGTTCTTGAGCATGAGAAGGAACCGCTCGGGCGCCGGCTTGTCGAAGCCGTAGAGCTTCTCGATCTGTTTGATCAGGTCGGGCTCGAGGCCGCGCGCGCCGCGATACTTGGAAACGACGTCGCCGGCTCCCGTCCCC
>MIAC01000019.1:11555-11676 GCA_001830475.1 Rhodospirillales bacterium RIFCSPLOWO2_12_FULL_67_15 | reverse complement strand
TTCGCGCCGGGGGCAAGACCGTCGTCTCCCGGCCGGTTCCGGTGGCGAACGATCCGCAGTCCTGGAGCCGGTTGGCGACCGAGATCGCCGTCGCGGTTCGGGCGCACTCGGCCGATTTCGC